>JACQYM010000099.1:21662-26434 GCA_016208225.1 Deltaproteobacteria bacterium
GCGGACATCTATGTAGTGACAACCCCCGTGGGGCTGGGACTGGGCCGCATCGGCAATTTCATTAACGGCGAGCTGTACGGCCGGATAAGCGACGTGCCCTGGGCCATGGTGTTTCCCGATGCCGGACCCCTGGCCCGCCATCCCTCCCAGCTGTATGAGGCCCTGATGGAGGGGGTACTGCTTTTTGTTCTTCTCTGGGGCCTGAAAACAGCGAAATACCGACGCCGCTGGGCGCACGGCACCATGCTGGCCGCCTTTCTCGTGCTTTACGGCCTGTTCCGTATTTTCAGCGAGTTTTTCCGCCAGCCGGACGCCCACATCGGCTTTCTGGCCGGGTTTGTCACCCGCGGCCAGCTTTTAAGCGCAATAATGATTTGTGCTGGCGCAATTCTCTATTATAACGTAAAAAACGATTCGCATGTGTGACACCGCTGCCATGAAAGCAAAATCAATCTTTCCACTGATCCTACTACTCATTACCATCACTATGACGACACAGACAACCAATGCCAAGGAACTTTCGTCCCATCTGTTCAAGGAAACCCTGCCGAATAAGTTAACGGTGCTGGTGAAGGAGACCCCGGGGACAAAGGTCGCCACCGTGCAGATCTGGGTCAAGGCCGGCAGCATTTATGAAGACGTGAACGAAGCCGGCATCACCCACCTGATCGAACATATGATCTTCAAGGGCACCCCCACCAGGGGGCTGGGCAGGATCGCCGGCGACATCGAGGAGGTGGGCGGCCGCATCAATGCCTATACCTCCTATGAATACACGGTGTACCATGCCACCCTCTCTTCCCGTTTCTGGGAGAGGGGCCTCGACGTGCTGACGGATGCGGTGCGCAACTCGACCTTCGATCCCGAGGAGCTTGAACGGGAGAAAAAGGTCATCCTTGAAGAGATCAGCATGCGCAATGACCGGCCGGAAACCAAGCTCTTCCAGGAGCTGATGACCACGGCCTACACCGTCCATCCCTACCGGCTGCCGGTTATCGGCACGGTGGAAAGCGTCACCGGTTTTACCAGGGACGATATTCTCAAGTATATGAAAGACCATTATCATCCCGAGAATTTTACCGTGGTGGTGGTGGGTGACGTGCGCTATGGCGATGTCATGACCACGGTGAACAGACTCATGGGGGATCTGACGCAGGGCGATCACGTGCAGCCGCCCCTGCCCCAGGAACCGGAACAGGCCGCGCCCCGGTTTTTCCAGCAGAAGGACGACATCAACCAGACCCATCTGGCCATCGCCTTTCCCATCACGCCCTTTGTCCATCCCGACACCCCGGTGCTCGATGTCATTGCCTCCATCCTTGGCCAGGGCGAGACGTCGCGTCTCTTTAACGAACTGCGCAACGAAAAGCGGCTGGTCTATCGGGTCAGCGCCGCCGCTTTCACGCCGAAGGACAAAGGTCTGCTGGAGGCCACCGCCACCCTGGATGCGGCCACGCTGCCCGCTGCCATGGAGGCGCTGCTGGAGGAATTTTTCAAACTCAAATACCTGCGGGTCAGCGAGGAAGAGCTGAACCGCGTGAAACGCAACCTGGAAAGCGATTTTGTCTTTAATCTGGAACGGGCGGAAGGACAGGCCCGCACCCTGGGCTCGTTTGAATTTCTCACCGGTGATCCGCGGGAAGACGACTATCTGGTCAAGGTGCGCTCGGTAAGCGCTGACGATGTCATGCAGGTTGCCCAGAAATATTTCACCCCGAAAAACATCACGGCCGGCTGCCTGCTGCCCCTGGAGGCGGCCATGGATATCAACAGCGACATGTTTGCCGCCATCGTTGCCAGGGCGGAAGAGGCGGCCAAAAACAGTGTGCCCCCCTCCCTGCTGATCGGCTCGTACCTGAACGATGTGCATCGCTTCAAGCTGGCGAACGGCATCACCCTGCTGGTGCGGGAGGACCACAGCATCCCCACTGTTTCCATGCGGGCCATCTTTCCCGGCGGCCTGCGCAGCGAAACGGAAGCCACCAATGGCGCCTTTGCCTTTATCACCGAACTGCTGCCCACCGGCACGGAGAAGCTCTCCTCCCGGGAGCTTGCCCTGGAGATCGCCGAAATGGCAGGCTCCATTGCCGGCTTCAACGGCAAGAACACCTTCGGCGTCAAGGCGGATTTCCTGGCCCGCTTTTTTGACGACGGACTCAGGCTGGTCAGGGACATTATCATGACCCCGGCCTTTGATGAGGCGGAGGCGGCAAAAATCAGGCCCGAACTGCTGGCCCAGCTGAAGCAGCAGGACGATTCCCTGCCCTCCCTGGCCTTCAAGGAATTCAATCGGCTGCTTTTTCAAGGCCATCCCTATGCCCTGAACACCGCCGGTTCGGAACCGGCCATTAAAAATTTCACCACCAGCCAGCTGAAAAAGATTTACCGGGAACACAGCAGACCGGACCGGATGGTGCTGGCGGTGGCCGGCGATGTCAAGGCGGCAGAGGCAAAAGAGCTGGCTGACCGCTATTTCGGTGCCTGGACCGGCCAGACCGTGGCAAACGATACGGTGCAGGAGAGTTTTCTGCCTCCGGCCGTCCCGGCCAGACCGGAAATTTTTACGGTGGAGCGCGACAAGGAGCAGGTGCATGTTGTCATCGGCTTTCTCGGGGCGCCATTGACCAGCGAGGATCGCTATCCCCTTGAGATTATTGAAACCATCCTGAGCGGCCAGAGCGGCAGGCTCTTTTCGGAGCTGCGCGACAAACAGAGCCTGGCCTACAGCCTTTCCGCCTTTACCCTGTTCGGGCTTGACACCGGCTCCTTCGGCATTTACATCGGCACCAGCCCGGATAAGCGGGACGAGGTGATCAAGGCCCTGTGGCGGGAACTCTCCATGATGCAGGAGGAGCCGGTGCGGGCCGAGGAGCTGGCCAAGGCCAAGAACCTGCTGATCAGTCAATATGAACTGGGACTGCAGACCCGCGGCTCCCAGGCCATGGAAATGGGGTTGAACGAGACATACGGGCTGGGACAGGATTACGGCAACCACTATATCGCCGAGATCGAGAAGGTCGATGCGGAGAAGGTGCTGGAAGTGGCCCGCCGCTATATCCAGCCCGACCATTATGTCATGGTCACGGTGGGGGCGAAGTAAGAGCTTTCCAGCGTGGAACCGTTCCAACGTTTGAGCGTTGGAACGTTGGAACGGTTGAACATTTATTCCGGGGTTTATTCAGATGCAGAACAAGATGATTGCGCCTTCGATTCTGTCCGCTGATTTTGCGCGGCTGGGCGCGGAAATTTCCGATGTGATCCAGGCGGGCGCCGATGTCATCCATGTGGATGTGATGGACGGCCGTTTTGTGCCCAACATAACCATCGGCCCGCTGGTGGTGGCGGCGGTGCGCAAAATCTGCACCCATCCCCTGGACGTGCATCTGATGATCGTCGAGCCCGACAGGTACATTGACGACTTCGCGGCGGCCGGCGCGGACTGGATCACCGTGCATGTCGAGGCATGCCCCCATCTGCACCGCACCATCCAGCACATCAAGAAGCTCGGCAAAAAGGCCGGGGTGGTGCTGAATCCGGCCACCTCGCTGTCAACCCTGGATTACATCCTCGAAGAGGTTGACCTGGTCATGCTGATGAGCGTCAATCCGGGGTTCGGCGGCCAATCCTTTATCCCCTCCACCCTGGAAAAAATCCGGACGCTGAAGGCACGCATCGATGCGCTCGGCCTGCCGACGGGCATTGAAATCGACGGCGGCGTCAGTCCGGAGACCATCAGCGCCATTGCCGCGGCCGGGGTCAATATCTTTGTGGCCGGCTCCGCCCCCGCAGCACGGGTCCGGGATCTTCGCCCGTGTAAAAGTAGGAGGGCATGGCAAAGGAAATGACGGAGCCTTCCTCATTGTTTTTTTTCATCTGCACCGGCACGCCGGCGAGCTGCTCCCAGGTGAAGGTCAGACTCGTCCTGGCCTCGTCCCTGGTGGCGCTCGCATCAACAAGAACCGTCTCGCCCACTCTGTAGGTCCCGGCCATTTCCCCCATGCGGATTTCAGGCGCCATGTTGCCTTCCCTGACCCGCATCGTCAGTTTGCCGGGGCCGGAACGCAGCCCGTCCCGCTTGAAGCGATAGGAGATGACATCCTTGCCGACAAAAGAAGGATCAGGCCGGTAACGGTACCGGTCGTCATTGACTTTAATCAGTGTGCCGTGCAACCGGGAGGCATCAATATCAATCGATATCCCGGTATTGTAAGGCGTGCGGTTTGCTTCGCGCCAGACCCGGCCCCATTCTATCGTCACCTCAGCCGTGTTTGTCGTATCATAGGTGATATTTTTGGCCAGCACCGCGGCCGGGGCAGGCTTGGCGGCCTTCTCAGCCTCGGCCTTTTCCTTGTCCGCCGCCAGCTGCGCCAGATTCGGACCGATGATGAAAATCGAGGCCGGACAGCTGCTGCCCTTGCCGTCACCGGCCTTGTACTCAAACCTGTCCTCGCCGGGAAAATCATTATTGGGCAGATACATCAGCGCAGGGGCTTCCCCGGACAACCGTCCGTGCCCGGGAGGGGTGGTCAACTCAAAGCTGATCGGGTCATTATCATCATCCCTGGCATTGAGGGCGACAGCCACTTCACCCCCGCCTTCCGCCATTCTGTATACCGCGTCGCTGACCACGGGCAGGGCATTGACCACCGGTGCCGGGGGCGGCGTCTCGGGAACCTGGGCAACCTGCTCCTGCACCGGCGGAGGAATCGCCGGTTCTTTTTTCTCGGCGGGCCTGAAAAAATAAAAAGCGGCGCCGGAGATAAGCACCAGAC
>JACQYM010000165.1 GCA_016208225.1 Deltaproteobacteria bacterium
ACCTGGGCCGTCCCGTTGCTGACCATGTCCAGTTTGCGGGCCGCGGTCAGGCTGAGATCGATGATCCTGCCTTTGACAAAGGGGCCGCGGTCATTGATCCTGACCACCATTTCCTTGCCGTTCTCCAGGTTTTCCACCAGCACCAGGGTATTCATGGGCAGTGTCTTGTGGGCTGCCGTCACCTCATGCATGTCGTACACCTCGCCGTTGGAGGTCTTGCGGCCATGGAACTGGCCGCCATACCAGGAGGCGGTGCCCTTTTCCACATACCCTTCCGAACTGGGCAGGGGGTAGTAGGTTTTGCCCTTTATCGTGTACGGCCGCTGGGTCGCCGGGATGGTGCCGGGAACAGCGCGGGGAACCGCACCGGGAACCGCGGGCTCCTCGGGCGGCGCTTTCTTGGCCGCGCAGCCGGGAAGCAGAAGCATGAGAAGGAACAGGGGGATGATCAGCAGCTTCATGGATTTACAGGTGTTTTCTGATTTTTTTCGAGATTGAGCGGCGGCGTGAGCAGCTCCGTATTGTCGTGGAGGCGCTGTTTGAAAAAGGCCCCGGCATGGCCGATGGTGTGCGGCGTGTAGGGCAGCAGCCCTTTTTCCGGAGCGCGGGCCGGGGCCATGGCGTCAAAGACAACCTCCTCCTGTTCATTGACATAGGTCAGATGCAGGTCCAGCAGGGGGCGGCAGATATGCAGCATCTCCTGCTCATCCCGGCAGACCAGCGGGAACTCCCAGCGCCGCAGTTCATAGCCCAGCAGCCAGAGGCCGGAATAGAGCTCGCCGGTAATCTTGTCGGTCATGAAGACATAGGGGTAGGATTTGTCGCGGTACAGCGAGGCCAGCAGCTGCTCTTCAACCTCAAAGCTGCCCTGCACATAGAGGGCTTCCCACGGTTCAAATTCCTCGGCGTCCAGGCGGAAAAGATGGGTGCCTTCATCGGTGAAGCTCCACTGGGCATGGCAGACCGCGCAGTCCGCCTTGTTTTGATACTGCGCATGGGCCGGATGACTGAGCCGCGGCACTTTTACGGCCTTACCGGTCAGGCGGCCGGTCAGCATAAGATTGCCGTTTTCCGCCTTGAGATTGCTGAGCGGCACCGGCTCGCCCGGCTGCCAGAGATGGCAGGATGAGCAGGTGATGCGATCTCCCTCGTTCCCCATCAGTTCGGAACCGGCATGACAGTCAATGCAGGCGAGTCCGGCCCGGCGGTGCACATCGTCGCTCAGCTGATGATATTCCACCCCGTAAGGCCGGGGCGAGGTCCCCTCTTTGCTGTAGGGGGTGCGGAAATCCCAGTGGAAATCATGTTCAAAGCGGCCGGCGTAGTCCGCGCCGACAAAGTTGCCGTAATGGCAGTGCAGGCACTGGCTGTCCGGCGCGGAACGGACAAAGGCATGGGAGACCGGCCTGCCGGCGGTAAATTCCATATGACAGGCGGCGCATCCCGTGCCGCGCCTTGTTTCCGGGTATTGATCGCCGCCGGAGTAGAGGTGGCACTGCAGGCAGCGGCGTCGGAGCATGTCGTCGGCCAGGTCAAGGATGCCGCCGATTTCCTCGTGCTGGGGAATCTCAAGCAGCGAGGCGAGATCCTGGTCGGCGCCAAAGGCCCGCCGGACGGCGTTCACTTCGTTTTTTACGGTGAAGTGGAGCGAGTTTTTGGACTTGGCATGCTGCTCCGCGTGACAGGAGCCGCAGGTCTGGTCAAGAAAGAGGGGATGGGCCGGCTGTTTGCGCATGCCGGCGTGGGCCGTTTCCGCATCAGGCGCAGGGTCTTTGCCCGCATGGCAGGCGGTGCAGGCGATGGCCGCATGGCCGGCATCCAGCACAACATCGTGGCAGTCCCGGCAGGAAGAATTCTGTGCCCGGGCCGGGGCGGCTGTGGCAGGAGGCTCTTTTTCCCCGGGCGGAGCATCGGCGCTGCAGGATGTGCAGAGCAGGAGGATAAGGAAAAGCAGGCGTAAGCGCATGACAGAAGATAACCGGAAAACGGGAAAGAGTGCAAAAAAAAATAGGAGTTTTTCACAAATTTGTCACGACGCTTCTGCATGATTTATCCGCTTTTTTTAATGGAAAATCGCTGACAGTTGCTATATAGTGACCATCATGAAAAATATAAAACATAACCCCAAGACAAAATTCATATTTATTACGGGCGGCGTTCTTTCCTCGCTGGGGAAAGGGCTGGCCGCCGCTTCCATCGGCGCTCTGCTGGAAAGCCGCGGACTCACCATCACCATGCAGAAGCTCGATCCTTACATAAATGTCGATCCGGGCACCATGAATCCGTTTCAGCATGGCGAGGTCTATGTGACCGATGACGGGGCCGAGACCGATCTCGATCTGGGTCATTATGAGCGCTATACCACGGCCAAGCTTGGCCAGCGGCATAATTACACCTCCGGCCGCATCTACCATGCGGTGATCACCAAGGAGCGCCAGGGCAAGTACCTGGGCGGCACGGTGCAGGTCATCCCCCACATCACCGATGAGATCAAGAACGCCATCAACCAGCTGCAGGGCGATGCGGATGTGGCGATTGTCGAGATCGGCGGCACCATCGGCGACATTGAGGGGCTGCCCTTTCTGGAAGCCATCCGCCAGTTCCGCCTCGATGTGGGGCGGGAAAATTCGCTCTTCATCCATGTGACCTGGGTGCCCTATCTGAAAGCGGCCGGCGAGGTGAAAACCAAACCGACCCAGCACAGCGTCAAGGAGTTGCGCGCCATCGGCATCCAGCCCGATATCCTGCTCTGCCGCACGGAAAAACAGCTGTCCGCCGAACTGAAGGGCAAAATTTCCCTGTTCTGCAATGTGCCCACCGACGCGGTCATCACCGCCCTCGATGTGGAGAGCATCTATGAAGTTCCCCTCTGTTTCCACCGGGAGGGCCTTGACAACAAGATCCTCGAACTGCTCAACGTCTGGACCGGCGCCCCGCGCATCGAACCGTGGGAGGAGCTGGTGCGCAAGATCAAGAACCCCGACCATCGGGTATTGATCGCCATCATCGGCAAGTATGTGGACCTGCGGGAATCCTACAAGAGCCTGCATGAGGCGCTGGTGCACGGCGGCGTGGCCAATGATACCCAGGTGGAGCTGCGCTACGTCAACGCCGAGGACCTGGAAACCAAACCTGCCAGGGAGCTGCTCGCCGGCTGTCACGCCGTACTGGTCCCCGGCGGTTTCGGCCGGCGCGGGGTGGACGGCAAGATCAAGGCCATCACCTATGCCAGGGAAAACAAGATTCCCTTCTTCGGCATCTGCCTGGGCATGCAGCTTGCCGTCATCGAGTTTGCCAGACTGTCCGGCATGAAGGATGCCAACAGTAATGAATTCACCGCTGATACGCAGCATCCGGTCATCTATCTGATGAAGGAATGGTTTGATTACCGGACCAACCAGAAGCAGGTGCGCGATGAATCGTCCGACATGGGCGGTACCCTGCGGCTGGGCAGCTATCCATGTGTGCTGAAGAGCGGCACCCTGGCCTCGGCCGCCTATTGCGAGGAAAAAATCAGCGAGCGGCATCGTCACCGGTATGAGTTCAACTGCGCGTTCAGATCGGAACTGGAGGAAAAGGGACTGGTGATCAGCGGCACCTCTCCCGATGATACCCTGGTTGAAATTGTGGAACTCAAAGATCATCCCTGGTTTCTCGGCTGCCAGTTCCATCCCGAGTTTCAGTCGAGACCCATGACGCCCCATCCGCTGTTCCGTGATTTTATCCGGGCGGCCCTGGAGTATTCCCGAAAGATTTGCCTGGTGGCTTGAAAAAGTTACTTTGCCGGATCGCGCGCCAGGAACTCGTCTCACAGCTGTAGGAGCGGGCCATACCCGCGATAACGGGGTTAGGGAGCCAAAGGTCGCGGGCATGGCCCGCTCCTACAACA
>JACQYM010000100.1:0-2738 GCA_016208225.1 Deltaproteobacteria bacterium
AACAAGCGCTTACACGCAGACGACGGGAACTGCGTTCTCCGAAACTATTTCAGGGCCGCCGCTGGTGAGGCTGGTGGCGGACACCTGAAATAATCAGATACGGAGGGGGAAAACATGAATGCCAAAATCATAAAACCCAAAGAAGGTAAGTATTTGAATGTCATTGGTGATCAGCAATGGATCAAGCTGAGCGGAGAGGATACCAACGGAGCCTTTGCAATGGTGGAACAGCAAAATCAACCAGGGGCAAGTATTCCAACTCATATGCACACCCGTGAGGACGAAACATTTTATATAGCGGAAGGGAAGGTCCAATTCACAATTGACGGTATCGAGGTTGCTGCAGAGCCTGGAACAACGGTATTCCTGCCGAAGAAGACCCCGCACTCTTTTAGGGTCATCGGTGACAGTCTGATGCGTGCCATTGTCCTGGTATCACCTTCAGGATGCGAGAAAATGTTCGAGGAGCTTGCTGATCTTCCCCCTGGGCCGCCAGATATGTCCAAGGCGACTGAAATCTGTAATCGTTATGGTGTGTATTTCCTCTAAAAACAGCTTTCGATTCAGGAATGAGCAAAAACCAGGGGTACCTTGCCGTTATCAATGCCCAACGAGTCAATAAATGGATCGGAGGGAATTTTTCAGAAGGATCGCACGGTAAAACTCCGGAATTCCGGACAAACGCTTCGCAAACCCGAAAAAATCTCCGAAAAATGGATATCCCTTCCTATCCAATCACACTGTAACATTCTGATTTAACGGCCCTTTAAACCACGGCAAGGCAATGGCATATTAGTTGCTGTGAAAAAAATCGAGAAATTTTAAGTCCATGCGCCTGCACAGGTGCCGCCGCATGACGGCGTTCCGGCAACACCGGCAGGGTATCCAGTTGTGATGCCCCTTTCGGCGCTGACCGTGAGCAGGGGCAGTTTGCTTATTTCATTCACGTGAGGAGAAAAAAAATGATGAAAAGATCCCGTTTCGTGGGCGCGGCAGCCCTGGCGATCCTGTTGGGCCAGAGTTCCCAGGTTTTCGCATATGCGGAATACTATGCGTGGGGCAATTACAAACAATTTTTTGACCAACTCGCAGATGTCCGCCGAGGCTTCGAACCGTTTCATGGTTCTGCCGGGGACCTCCGGGCTTGGGATCGGCGATGTCACCACCCTGCAGCTCACTGTCAGGGTGGACGGAACGCTGCACGCCGAGGCCACTGCCTGGCCGGGAGCAGGCTGGGCCCACGCCCGAATGGACGCGGACCTCTCCATCCATGACTACAGCATCCAGGAATGCATGGGAGATGATGGCTGCTGGTCGCCTCCCCAGGCCTCTTTCGGCGCCTCCGGCGAGGTCGAGGCGTATGATGTCAACTTCAACTACTGGGACCACACCTTCTACAGCTCCTGGGAAGAAAGCTGGAACACCTCCAGCAACATCAGCCCCGAAGACTCCCACCGGCTCAGCGGATGGGAGGAGCAATTGGGCGAATCAATGCATTATGAGGTCGGCCGTTTCTTTGACACCGGCTCCCTGACCCTCGAATTCGATGCCACTGTCGGCAATCCCCTGGATATCGAAGCGTATATATATACCTATGTCGACGCCAGCCAGGATGCGGAGGCGTGGGCCGATTTCGGCAACACCTTTGCCTTTGAGATAACCCCCACGGTGGAGGGTGCGCGGATCGCCTGGGGGGTTGACTCCCATGCCGTGCCCCTGCCCGGCGCCCTGCCGCTGCTGGGCGCGGGGCTGCTCGGGCTGTTCGGGCTGCGCCGGAAACAGGCCGGAAACAAGGAATGATTGTCTCCCGGCCCCACCACCAACAGTTCTCATGAAACCTGCCCTGTTGCTGCGTTTTTTTTCGCAGCAGCAGGGCATGGGTGCCTTACGCCACCATCAGACAACAGTCGTCCCCGCGGACAGCCGCCAACCCGCCCTGATGCGGCCTACTCCTCTTCCTCCCAGTGAATGCACCTGACCGGGCACATTTCCATGGCCTCCTCGATCAAGTCCTCGGCACAGTCGAAACGGATGACCCTGGCACTACTCATTCCCGGTTCGAAGCTGATGCAACCGGGGCATATATCCGCGCAGCTGCCGTCGCCGATACACTTATCTTCGTCAATGTAAAACGGTTTCGCCATGGGCATCCTCCTCGTGGGTTCCTTTCTTCAGCACTTCCCGGATTTTTGCGGCCAGGGCATTGATGGTGAAAGGTTTCTGCATGAAGTTGATCCCTTTTTCCAGCACGCCGTGATGGACGATCACGTTATCGGTGTAGCCGGACATGAATAGCACATTCAGACCCGGGTGTTTTTCAGCGATTCTTGCAGAGAGTTCCCTGCCGTTCATCCCCGGCAGGATGACGTCGGTTAAAAGAAGGTGCAGCGGGCCTTCATGTTTCTCCAGCAGCGCCAGGGCAATCTGACCGTCTTCCGCGGCCAGAACCGTGTAGCCCTGCCGCTCGAGAATGGTTCGGGTGAGATGGCGCGCCTGCTCATCATCCTCCACCAGCAGGATGGTTTCGCTGACTTCCAAAGCAGCGGTTTCCTGTTCGTCATTCTTTTTTTCAAAGTTCGTTTTCCCGGACAGGGGCAGGTAAACCTTGAATGTCGTGCCTTTCCCGACCTCGCTGTATACCCAGATATGGCCGCCATGCTGTTTGACGATGCCATGGACCGTGGCAAGCCCCAGCCCCGTACCTTTTTCCCCTTTGGTGGAGAAAAACGGCTCGAACA
>JACQYM010000100.1:2776-3551 GCA_016208225.1 Deltaproteobacteria bacterium
GCTGGTTTCCTTGTCCATGCCGCATCCCGTATCGCTGACAACCAGCCGGACGTAGGCGCCCGGCTTCACATCCCGGTGGGTCGCGGCATAATGCGCATCCAGCTCCGCCGGTGCGGTTTCGATCGTCAAACAACCGCCGTCAGGCATGGCATCCTGGGCGTTGACCGCAAGGTTCATCAGCACCTGTTCAACCTGACCGATATCAGCCATGACCAGGGGAACATCAGGGGCCGGCAGAATCCTGATTGCGATATCCTCCCTGATGGTGCGCCGCAGCAGCTTCTCAAAATCCGCCACCGCTTTGTTCAGGTCCAGAGGTTTGTACTCCAGGGTCTGCTTGCGGCTGAAGGCGAGAAGCTGCCGCACCAGGTCACGGGCCCTGAACCCGGCCTGCAGGATGGCGTTTACCGCCTCGCGCCGGGCGCTATCGAGGGCGGGATCTTCCAACATCATCTCGCTGTAGCCGAGGATGGGGAAAAGCAGGTTGTTCAGGTCATGGGCCACCCCGCCGGCCAGTTTGCCGATGGCCTCTATTTTCTGGGCCTGGATCAGTTGTGCCTGCAGCTTTTCGCGCTCCTCTTCGGCCCGTTTTCTCTCGGTCAAATCAACAGCCAGCACATAGAATCCGTTTACCGATCCCTGCAGGTCGATGTTCGGCATACAGGTCACTTCCATCCATCTGCCCTCCCCGTGCCGGTCCGTAAAAGAGTATTCAAAGTGTACCTGTTTTCCGCGCTGGGCTTCCTGCAGCTGCTGCTCTATTTTTCCATAATTG
>JACQYM010000166.1 GCA_016208225.1 Deltaproteobacteria bacterium
CCCCATTCTGGTGCGACCCCCTGGCCGTGCAGCGGATGGCGATGTGACGGTTTTTTTCAACGCCCAGCCTCCTTTTCTCTCCCTGCAGTTTTACTTGAAAGCTGAACCAGCTGAGCCCGTGGACCTGCGGAGTATTTATTTTTTTTCCGTGAACTTCGCGGCTCCCGTGGTGCAAGAGACTTTTGGATACCCATGTTCGCTTTGCATGCGACATAAGGAGAAATATATGCGTACGTTTATTGTAGCGGCGGCTGCGTCCGTGGCCGCTCTGATGCCCGTCAACGTCTGCCGGGCAGGAGATGACATCAATTCCCGTCTGGACAGACTGGCGGCCGAGATCAGCCGGCAGGGCGAGGTCATCAGACAGCAGCAGCAGACCATTGAGCTGCTGAAAGAAGAACTGACCATGCAGAAAAACCAGGCGGCGCCGGCGCCGGCTGCGGCAAGCGCAACGCCCCCGGCCGCTGCGGGCGGCTTTTTCGGCGGCAGCGCCCTTGGCAACCCGAACCTGTCCCTGGTGCTCGACACCTTTGCCCACGTTTCCGACAGAACCGATGACGAGCTGGAAGGGCGCGGCATACCCGGTTTTACCACCAGCGGCCTGGAGCAGCAGCGAGGGTTCAATCTGCGGGCCGCGGAGCTGTATATTTTTGCGCCGGTTGATCCCTATTTTAACCTCTATGCCGCGCTGCCCGTCACCGAAGACGGCGTGGAGCTGGAAGAGGCCTTTGCCGTCACCACCTCCCTGCCCGCCGGGCTGCAGGCCAAAGGCGGCAAGTTCAAGAGCAATTTCAGCCGGCTGGATGGCCAGCATCCCCATGCCTGGGACTTTTACGATATCGCCCTGCCGTACCGCGCCTTTCTCGGCGATGAGGGGCTGGGCGGTGAAAAGGGGGTGCAGCTCACCTGGCTTCCCGCCCTTGACCTCTATACCCAGTTCGGCGTCGAGGTGCTGCAGGGGGAAAACGACCTGCTGTTCGGCGCCGATGCCGCCTCCGGCCCCCACGCCTACTCGCTGTTTGTCAAAAGCTCGGTGGATACGACTGACAATTCCACCCTTTATTTCGGTCCTTCGGTGCTGTTCGGCAAGACCAGAAACAGCAATATCATCGAGGCGGCGGAGTTTGACGGCGACAGCGCCCTCTACGGCATGGAGGGGGTCTGGAAATGGAAGTCAGGCCTGCACGGGATGACCCTGCAGACGGAATACCTTTATCTGGCCCAGCACGGCGATCTGACCGACAGCCTGGAAACGCTGCGCCGGCGGCAGGACGGTGCCTATCTGCAAGGGGTCTACCAGTATGGGCGCTGGCGGTTTGGTGCCAGGTACGACATGCTGGAGCTGTTCGCCGACAGCTGCAAACGGGAGGGTCTGGAGCAGGAGTTGGGGGATACGCCCTGGCGGGCGACGGGTGCCATCGAGTTCAACCCGTCCGAGTTCACCCGTATCCGGCTCCAGTACAACCACGATGAGTCCGGCCGGGATGGCCTGAGCAACGACGAGGCGATCCTGCAGTTTCTTTTCGGCATCGGCGCCCACGCCGGCCACTCTTTCTAGGAGATAAAGCCATGCGGAACATATTTTTTGCCTTTTTGTTTTTTTTCACCCTGGCCAGCCCCGTTGCAGCCGAACTGCACGTTATCGCCACGCCTCCCTGGATCGGCAGCCTGGCCAGGGAGAACGGCCGGGAGCAGGTCGCGGTCACCATCCTGGTGAAACCGAATCAGGACCCGCACATGGTGGAGGCCAAACCGAGCATGATCCTGGCCGGACGCAAGGCCGACATCATCATGTACAACGGCCTTGATCTGGAGATCGGCTATCTGCCCCTGCTGCTCGAATCATCGAGAAATCCCCGTCTCATGCCCGGCAAATCGGGTAATTTCGACTGTTCCCGCTTTGTCTCGGTCATCGACAAGCCGACCGTGACGGACCGCAGCATGGGGGATGTCCATCCTCTGGGCAATCCCCATTACCATTTCTCGCCGGCCAATATCCTGCGGGTGGCGGAGGGGATGAGCCAGACCCTGGCGCTGCTTGATGCGGCCAATGCCGATTTTTACCGGCAGAATTTCCAGGGTTTCGCGGCGCGGCTGGCGGACCATCAACAGCGTTGGGCAACAATCCGGCTGCAGGGAAAAAGGTTTGTCGCCTATCATAAACTGTTCGAGTATCTGGCCGCTGATTTCGGGCTGCAGATCACCGGCTATGTGGAGGCAAAACCCGGCATACCGCCCTCGGCGGCCCATGTGGAGGAACTGGTCGCGGCCATGACGAGCAACGCGCCGGACGCGCTTCTGACCACCGGTTTTTACGGTGGGAAGGATGCGGAGTCGATCAGCGCCAGGACCGGGGTCAAGGTCATCACCCTGCCCGCCGATGTCGGCGCCCTGGCCGGGACGGACGACTGGTTCGCCTTCATGGATCAGACTCTTATCCTGCTGCAATAACGGACGGCCATGGAAACCTTCACTTTTCTGCTCTGGCCGCTGCTGGCGTGTCTGCTGCTCATCCTCATTCACGCCTATTTCGGCATCCATATCCTGGAACGGGGCATCATCTTCGTGGACCTGGCCCTGGCCCAGTTCATCGGCATCGGCATCGCCCTGTCGTTTCTGCTGGGAGAGGAGAAAAGCACTCTCCTCTCCCTGGCCTTCGCCTTTCTGGGTGCCGTCATCCTGTCGCTCTCCAGAAAGGCGGCAAGATATGTAAACATCGAGGCCTTTATCGGCATCCTGTATATTTTTGCCTTTGCCGTCAGCATCCTTATTCTGGACCGGAGTCCCCATGGCCTGGAAGAGTTCAAGTCCATCATGAACGGCAATATCATCTGGGTAACGCCGCGGGAGCTCTTTTCCACCTTTCTTGTCTATGCCGGGGTGGGAATTTTCCATTTCCTGCTGCGCAAGCGGTTTTTTGCCCTTTCCTTCGCAGGCAAGGGCGGTATCCTGCCGGAGTTTCTCTTTTTTGGCAGCTTTGCCATTGTGCTGGTAAAATCGGTGGCTTTGGCCGGCATTCTGCAGGTTTTCGCCTTTCTCATCATCCCGGCCCTGATCGGCCGGCTGTTTTGCCGCGAGCCGTTCAAAATCTTCCTGGTTGGCTGGTCCGTCGGCGTTCTGGTCAGCATCGGCGGCATTTTCCTGTCGCTGAAACTGGATATCCCGACCTCGCCGGCCATTGTGACAGGGCTGGCGCTCATCTTTTTTGTCCTGCTCGGGGTCAAGGTCGTTTTCTGCCGATCGGAATAGCAGATTGCGGAATGATGGATTGCGGATCGGGGATTGCGGATTGCGGATTTAACTCCAGCGGAAGAAACAGGGCGACAATGGCGTGGCGCTCTGTTTCTTCTGCTTGCATCATCCACTCTTACTCCTCACTCCTCGCTCCTCGCTCCTCACTCCTCACTCCTTACTCCTTACTCCTGACCCTTCCCTTCTGCCTTCCTTCGAGAAAAATAATTAATAAAACTTGAAAGAGTGGGGAAAATAATGATTAAATAAATTTCAAAGCCTAACTCGTTGAGTTTATGTGATTGTTAGGTTTTTCGACAGGGGCTGCTGTAGACCTACAAATCTGCAATAAACCCGGTGCGTGCCGGGAGAGAACGGGAGGGGTTGGCAGTTATGGCCATAATCAACAGGACCATGAAGTTCCAGACCAAGATATTTTTCGGTTTCGGCGGGGTGATCGTTATTCTGCTGATCATTGCCGCCAACGGCTATTACTCCCTGCATAGGATTCATGATCTTGCCGAAGAGACCGAGCACTTCAACCGGGATAACGCCTTTCTGCTGGCCAAGGAAATCGATCACCTGCAGTGGATGGCCAAGGTGAATGATCTCTTTCTCCGGGACAGTGGGGAGAAGCTGGCGGTGGAAACCGATGACCACAACTGCAACTTCGGCAAATGGCTGTATGGCGAAGATTCGAAGATCATGGGGGCAAAAGACGCCGAACATGCGGGACTGATCGATTCGATCCGGGAGCCGCATCGGCTGCTGCACGAATCGGCGGTCGAGATCGGCGCAAAGTACATCAGTTTCGACAGCTCCCTGGACGGTCTGCTGGCCGAGCGCTGGATTGATCATCTGCGCTGGAACAATGAATTGAGCAATTCCCTGCTGACCGAAAAAAAATTCACCGGCGGCCTTGACCCTGATCAATGCGCCTTTGGCAAGTGGTTTCATGCCTACCAGGCGTCGGACCCTGTCTTTGCCTCGCTTCTGCAGAAATGGGAGAATCCCCATAAACGTCTCCATGAATCGGCCCGGAAAATCGTCACGGCCATGGAGCAGGGAGATCCGGAGGGGGCCAGAGGGATCTACCGGGATGAAACCATGCCGGCCCTGGCCGAATTGGCCGGGGATTACCAGGAAACCATGGCCTGGATTGATAAGCAGGTTGCCGGGCAGCGGGAAGCCAAACGGATCTACACGGACAAGGCGACCCTGGCCATGCAGGAGGTGGAAAAGATCATGGGCGTGCTGCGGCGCCATGCCACCGAGGACGCCCAGTCCTCCACCGGGCTGCTGAACGGGAAGATAGACAATGTCATCAGCGTTACCAGTGCGCTTTCCCTGGCAGGCATCTTTTTTGCCTGCATCTTTGCCGTCACGGTCTGCTATGGGGTGGGCCGTTCCCTGCGGGGCATCAGCACCAGAATGGGCCGCGGCGCGGACGGGGTGCGGCAGGCCGCCCAACAGATTGCGGCCTTCAGCCAGAGCATGGCCGAAGGGGCGACCGAACAGGCCGCCTCCCTGGTAGAGACCAGTGCCTCCATGGAGGAGATGGGTTCCATGAGCAGCCGAAATGCTGAAAATGCCACCCATGCCCATGCCTTGATGGGGCGGGCCAAAGAGGTAGCCGGCCAGGCCCGGCACTCCATGGATGAATTGACCGGCGCCATGCAGGATATTTCCTCGGCAAGCCGGGAAACTTCCAAAATTATCAAGACCATTGACGAGATCGCCTTTCAGACCAACCTGCTGGCCCTGAACGCGGCCGTGGAGGCGGCCCGGGCCGGCGAGGCCGGGGCCGGTTTTGCCGTCGTTGCCGCCGAGGTGCGCAATCTGGCCATGCGGGCTGCGGAAGCGGCAAAAAATACGGCCGTGCTCATTGAAAATACGGTCAAGAAGATCGGCGACGGCTCCCAGCTGGCCGGGAAGACCGGCGAAGAATTTATCCAGGTGGTGGACAGCATCGGCAAGGTCGGCTCCCTGCTGGCTGAAATCATGGCCGCCTCCAATGAACAGGCCAAGGGGGTGGAGGAGATCAGTGCCGCGGTTGCCGAGATGGACGGCGTGGTGAATCAGAATGCGGCAAGCTCCGAACAGTCGGCCTCCGCCTCGGAGGAGTTGAGCCAGCAGAGTCAATCCCTGTATGATCTGGTCGAGGAGTTGCGCCGCATGGTCGGCAAGGGCGGGGAGGATGACAGCCTCGATGGGTCGGCCCCGGAGCAGGAGGAGATGAAGGGGATGCCCAAGGTTTTGATGCGGCTTCCCCAGGTCCCTGAGCGGCCATAATAGTACGGTTTACGGTTACCGGTTTACGGTCAGGAACGGCATTGAACCGTAAACTGTAAACCGGCAACTGTAAACTCTTCGTGATCGCAGCTGGTTATCTCTGTGCTCTCTGTGGTTAATTTCCTGTTTTTACGAGGGCGTTACGATTCATAACTCCAGATGAAAAGCGGCCCCTGTGCCAGGTCCTGCGCTGGTGGCCCACAGTCTGCCGCCCAGGGCGTTCACCAGAATGCCCGCCAGGGGGAGATTGAGGCCGAAACCGGCGGGCCGGCGTTTTTCAGGCTCCAGAATAAAGGCCTTGAAGATATTCTCCAGGTCCGTCGGGTCAATGCCTTTGCCCGAATCCGTTACGGTTATGGTTGTTTTGCCGTCATGCTGCCCGGCCTCGATCACGACTTTGCCGCCTTCGTTGGAAAAGATGATGGCATTGTCCATGATAACACCCAGCACCCGTTCCAGATATTCCGGATCGCTCTTCACGGACATGTCGGCCGCCAGGCGCTCTTCAACAGTGACGGCGCGGGACTCAAGCGCCTTCTGCCGGCTGCGGAGCAGACCGGCCAGCGTCTCCTGCAGCGGCATCATCCGCATGTTCGGCTTCAGGTTGCTGCCCGCCAGGCCGAAATAGGTGAGCAGGGTTTCTGCCAGTTTCTGAATGCGATCCAGCGGCGAGTTGATTTCGTTGGTCAGATAGATGAGAAATGACATCTTGTTGCCGTCCAGCTGCTTGACCCGTTCGTGGGCCCTGACCAGCTGGGCCGTTCTTTCCTGGACCATCTTCTCGAGATTTTCGCTGTAATTTTTCAGCTCAATATTCTGTCTTTTCAGGGTCAGCTTCAACATCCGGTTTTCCAACCCTTTTTCAATGACGTTGAGCAGCTGCTGCTGGTTGACCGGTTTGAAAAGGAAACTGAAGATATGCCCTTCGTTGATGGCGCGGACGATATCGTTTTTCTCCGCCTGGCCGGAGAGCACGAGCTTGCAGATGTCCGGATGCTTTTTATGCAGGCGGCTGAGCAGGATGCTGCCTCGCATCTCGGGCATCAGTTCATCGCAGATGATCAGGTCAACCTGATGATTGTCGATAAAAGTCTCGACCTCTTCCGGGTTTTCAAAGGCATGCACATCATACCTGCGTTTCAGCAATATATTCAGTTCCGTGAGGATTGACCGTTCGTCATCCACGATCACTAAGGTGAACTTTTTATTCTCGTCCATTGGTCTGATTTCAAGATTCATCGGGATCTCTCCCTCCTTGTTCAGGAGTCAGGAGTCAGGA
>JACQYM010000167.1 GCA_016208225.1 Deltaproteobacteria bacterium
GGGAACCGTAACGAAAGAGTTCCAAGGGACTTGGAAATTTTAAAAATACCGGGTGTTTTGAGAATCTGGATTCCGGCTAAAAACACGCCGGAATGACGGACTTCTCAAGACAAGATAAACGGTATATCAACAATTGCTGAATCCCTAAAAAAAGCGGGGATTTCGTAACGGCTCCTGAACCGGCTTCAATTTTTTACTCTTGCAACGGGATGCAGTTAGCGTGTAACAAACAATCTTGAGGGAGAGATGAAGATGTGGGACAGCAATAAATCTCTCAATGATATCAATTCATATCTGCCTGATCCACTGCTGCGGGTCCCGCAGGTTGTCACCGGCAATAAAACAGCCCTGTGGCCCGGACGGTTCCCGCCCGGCGGCAAGGGTGTAAAAACCATGAAAAAAATCGTTCAGTGGGCCAGTCGGACTTTTCATCCTGATCAGAAATCCGGTCCGGGTGTGCCGTTCGCCACCCTCTTCAGCAGATTTCAAAAAATATTGTCATTGAACAACCTGACCCTGGAATTGATTGCCGAGGCCAACGACAAACAGGGCGGCCATTATGTCTTTGATCAGCAGTACATCCGCTCCATCTGCCATCAACTGGCGGACAATGTGCACCAGCTGATCTACAATCTCGAAGCCCTGGCGCCGCACAAATATGTGGCCCTGCATGGCGTTTTCAGCGGGATCTATGAGGTTATTGAAAAAGAGCTGGCCGGCCGCCTGGTGATAGAGGGCTCCGATATCGTCATGCCCTATGAACGGGTGAGCCGGGAGTATATCAACGTTGTGGGCGGCAAAAACGCCCGCCTGGCTGAAATGAAGCAGATTCTCGGTCTCCGCGTCCCGGCAGGCTTTGCCATCACAACCCGGGCCTTCCAGTTGTTTATGGATGACAACGACCTGTGGCCGAAGGTGCTGAAGATTGCCGACGACTGGCGGCAGAACAAACTCACCGGGGAACAGGCGGCGGCGGAAATCAGACCGCTCATCAGCAATGCCGTTGTTCCGGCGGCCATCAGAAAGGCGGTGCAGTCGGAACTGGCGCATCTGCATGAACTGAGGGGGACGAAATATCTTTATCTGGCAGTGCGCAGCAGCGCCTGGGGCGAGGACAGCGAGCTTTCCTTTGCCGGCCAGTATCTGAGCCTGCTGAATGTGGCGGAGGACAACCTGTTTGAGTGCTACAAGGAAGTCATTGCCAGCGCCTTTTCCGCCACTGCCATGGAATACAGAAGAGCAAACGGTTTCGGCGATCAGTAGCTGGCCATGTCCGTAGCCTGCCAGACCATGGTCAATGCCGCGGTGAGCGGGGTCATCTACACCATCGCCCCCTCCCCGGCCCGGCAGGACAACATGATGATCTCCGCCGCCTGGGGCTTGGGGGAACCGGTGGTATCCGGGGAAATCAGCGCCGACCAGTACACCGTGACCCGGCGGAAACCGCACAGGATTTCCGCCGTCAGCCTGGTGCGCAAGCCAAGGAAACTCTCCCTCCGGCCAGACGGGGGCACCGTCATGCGGGCGGTGCATGATTCTTTTAACAGCAATGCCTGCCTGACCAATGAGCAGGTCATCCGCCTGGCCACTGCGGCCATGGAGATCGAGCAGTTTTTCCGCTCCCACATGGATATCGAATTCGCCTTTGACCAGCAGGGCGAGCTGATCATCCTGCAGGCCCGGCCGCTGCATGTGACGCTGCAGACCACGGAACAGGTCTGTGACATTGCCGCCATTGTGAAAAAATATCCGGTGCTCATGCAGGACTGCGGGCTGATCGCCCAGAAAGGGATCGCCGCCGGCCCGGTTTTTGTGGTGCGCAGCAGCGCCGACCTGGACAATTTCCCCAGCGGCTCCGTGCTGGTCGCCAAATACGCTTCGCCCCTCTATGCCAAGGTGATGAAAAAGGCGAGCGGGATCATCACCGATGTGGGCGCCGCCACCTGCCATATGGCAACCATTGCCAGGGAATACCGGGTGCCGACCATCGTCAATACCGGCAATGCCACCGAACTGCTCAAAACCGGCCAGGAGATTACCATCGATGCCGAGGAAAACGTCATCTATGCGGGCACCATCGATGCCCTCTGCTTCTACGGACTGACCACGGAACGGCTGGAAGAGACTTACGAATACAGACTGCTCAGACGGGTGCTGAAAAAAATCGAACCTCTCTCCCTGGTGGACCCGACGGCCCCCGAATTCAAACCGGAAAACTGCAGGAGTTTTCATGACATCATCAGGTTCGTGCATGAAAAGGCGGTGGACGAACTCATCGATCTCCATTACAGCCAGCGTCACGACCCCAAGGCAATAGCCGGCAAACTGCGATGGGATCTGCCCCTGGATATGGTGCTCATCGACATCGGCGGCGGACTTGCCGCCCCGGCTGGGGTCAATACCATCAACATCGGCCAGATCACCTCGCTTCCCATGCTGGCATTCGTGCAGGGTCTGGACAGCCCCGGGGCATGGGACAATGAACCGCTGTCCATTGACCTCGGCAGTTTCATGTCAAGCCTGACCAGGACCTTGCCCACCGAACTTGCCGGCCCCAGATATGTGGGCCAGAACCTGGCCGTCATCTCAAAGGAATATGCCAACATCAGTCTGCGGCTGGGCTATCATTTCAGCATGGTTGACGCCTATGTTTCCGAGAATTTCAATGACAGCTACATCTATTTCCGCTTTGTCGGCGGGGTGACCGATACAACCAGGCGGGCCAGAAGGGCGCAGCTGCTGCAGAAAATTCTGGCGGAAAACGATTTCATGGTTGAGGTGCATGATGACCTGGTGGTGGCGAGGATCAAGAAGCTGCCGGCGGCCGAGATTATTCGCAAAATCAGGCTGCTCGGCCTGCTGGTGGGCTTTTCCCGCCAGCTCGACGTCCTGCTGGTCAGCGATCAGCACATCAACCAGTTCGTCTCCGCCTTTGAGATGCTGGCCAAAAAGAATATCACTCAATGATTTAATGATTTAATGATAGAGGGAGATACTACCATGACTATTCAGCAGACAACCATTCTACTTCTGGACGATGAACCCATTGTCAGCAAACGACTGAAACCGTCCCTGGAAAAAAACGGCTACGCGGTGGAAACCTTCACCAGAAGCGTCGATGCCCTCTCCCGCATCAGGGAAAAGGAATTCGACATTGTCATCACCGACCTGAAAATGGAAGGCGTCAACGGCATGGAATTTCTGACCGAGGTGAAAAGGCGTTCGCCGGCAACCGAAGTCATCGTCATTACCGGCTTTGCCACCATGGAGACGGCCCGGCAGTCCTTCAGCAAAGGTGTTTTCGATTTTATGGCCAAACCCTTCAAGCTCGGGGAGATCCTGGCGGTCATCCGTAAAGCGGAAATGAAACGCAACAAAGATGGCAGGGTTGAAGCCGCAGCCCTTTCCGCCCCCTGAGGGGCTCTGAAAAAAATACCAATCCCCTGCCGTTCCCTTCCTTGACATTGCCAAAGAGCGAAATTATCTTTTAGCCATAAAAGTTAACATACTGATATAAAAAGATAATTAAAAAGCATGTCCCATTGCGGCACTCATTTACTCAAATAAGCCGTATAAAAAAATAACCGGAACATTGCCATACCGTGACGACGGCATGATGTGCCGTACCGAAATTGAAATGTTATTTCGTCACGGCTCCTATGAGATGTACTGGTTATTCGCAGCGGCGCACAAGGGAGAGAAATCATGTTCAGAAGACTCAATGACATTGACAGAATTTTCGGCACCATGGATTTCTTCAAGAATCAGATGAACAGATTTTTTGAAGATTACGAAAGCGGCCGAGGAAATCTTACCCAGGGCGGGGTATGGCCGCCCACCAATTTTTATGACGACGGCGAGGCGATATTCGTTTACTGCGTCCTGCCCGGCATGAACGAAAACGAGGTGAATATCAAACTGCAGAACAACCTGCTCACCATTAAAGGGGAGCGCAAGGCAACCATGCCGGAAGGGTACGCCATTCTGCGGCAGGAACGCAATGTGACCCCCTTTTCCCGAAGCTTCACCCTGCCCGTGGAAATCGACACGGAAAAGACCACTGCCACCTTAAAAAACGGCATCCTGACCGTGAAGCTGGTGAAAGCCCAGGCGGTAAAACCCAAAAAAATCATGGTGCAGGCCGCATAAGCCCCTTGTAAAAAATTATCGCCGTCGGATGGCAGACGGCAGAAGAAGCCGTACGCAATGGGCAAAAATACCGCGTATTTCGTAACGGCTCCGAAAGGAAGGAGAACTATGAGCATGGAACAGCAAACAGCAAAACAGGCCCAGGATTCCCCCGAAATTTTTAAACCGGGCAAGACAACCGCCCCGGATGTCGATATTTTCGTCAATGATGACGAAATCCTGCTGGTGGCCGATCTGCCGGGGGTTGCCAAGGATGATCTTGCCATCAACCTTGAAAACAACGTCCTGACCATCGAAGGCGTCTTTACCAGTGATTTTGCCGGGACATCCCAGCGGCGGGAGTTCGACTCCACCGATTATCGCCGGGTTTTCACCCTGCCCAAGGGAATCGATGTTGAAAAAACCAGCGCGGAATTCAAGCAGGGCGTACTTACACTGCACCTGCCGAAATCAGCGGCGGTCAAACCTTGCCAGATCGAGGTGAAAGGCGGCTGACGGCCATGGGGGGGGAAAGCCCCCCTGGCGCGGCCGACGGTTATTCCTGCCCGTCCGATTCTTCATCGATTTTCCGCAGACCATCCATCAGCAGTTTCATAAAGGGGGCAAGGGGGGGGGCACCCATCTCTTCCAGAGAAATGGAGGATGAAAACTTGAAACCGCCCTTCTGCTCCCTGATCATCTCGTAAAATGCGGCAACGCCGTCGAGCCCCCGGTAACGCGCCCGCACGACCTCTCCTTCGCTGAAGGTGACCGAGGCGGGTCCCTCGCTCAGATCAAGTCCGACAATACCGGTTTTGCTGTTTTCATTCAGCATCTGGAATAGTTCCGCCGGCGGCAGTTCAGCCAGCTGTCCGGTGAAGGCCAAAGACATCTTTTCCGCGTGGCTGGCGTTCGTCTCCGCCAGGCGCTGGACGAGCAGACGGGTAAAGGCCATCTGCAGAAAAGGGTGCCTGATCAGGATCTGGCTTAAATCCTTGCCGGAAAGCGTCAGAATTTTCACCGGCTCAACGGCCTTGATGGAAGCGCAGACCGGCTGGCCGCTGAAGAGGCTCATCTCGCCGAAAATTTCGCCCGGGCCAAGCAGGGCGATGGTCAAATCATTTTGATTCAGCACCGCCACCCTGCCGGACACGATAAAGTACAAATAATGGCCAGGATGACCGCGATGCAGAATAAACTCCTCGGCCCGGAAATTTTTCATGATCAGACAGGAAAAAATGGCCTTCAGACTCTCTTCTTCCAGGACCTGAAAAAAAGAAAAGGTGTTCATCAGGCTGAAAAGCGACCCCATCCGGCGCGACTGATGCCGATTTTCCGCGGCGGCCAGCATGCGCATCTGCGGGGTGTAAAATTTCGCCTCCTCGACATAGGTGAACTTGATCAGCCCGCTGCAGCCGCTGCAGTTGAATTCCTTTTTTTCCCGTCTTTCCCGTTTATCTTCCCGTTCACGCAGGTCATGACCGGCATCGGCCTCCATTTTCTCCACCACGATCGCGGTAACTTCCCTGGCCAGAAAAAGGCAGGTGGGCTTGGCGGCGGGAGGATGCAGGGCAACACCGGAAAGACGGAACTCTTCCCCTTCGGCATAGAGCGGACAATCCCTGGCCCCGATTATTTTAAAATGTGCTTCAAGAAGGCTTGCCATCAGACCTCGATGCTCCTGCCGGGACAGAGCGCTGCATTACGGCAGTTTCCATAAAATTAAGATGTTGCCCGCTACCCGTTTACGACTGAAAGTCGTCCGGCGGTACCCTATTTTCTCATCGGATGAAAATTTCACTTCGTAAACTATAAACTTTGGGGCACGATGACCATTCCAGCCACTTTTTTCGTCATCTGGTCAGGGCAAGCAGGGTAACCGCAAGATAGAAGATCAACCAGCCGAGAGTAAACCGTCTGGCCCGGCGGCCCCACGTCCGGTTCACCTGGAGAAAGGAGAGGGCCGCCACCAGCAGCAGGGGGACCGCTTTCATGGGTTCCATCGGCGCATTCAGCGCCAGGGGCACCGCCAGAATGGCCAGCACCAGCCAGCCGTGTTCGGCGATCTGCACCTTGTAGCGGCGCAGATGGTCCCAGGCAAAAACCAGCCATAAAACCACCAGACCGATCACATGGTTGGCATAGACCCGTTTCATCCCCTCCTCGCTGATGGCAAACAGAACGGAATTCACCAGAGAGCCGACCAGGGGGATGGCCAGGCAGATGTTTTCCGCAATCAGGCCGGCCGACTCGCCGGTGGCGTCCGCCCGCAGCACGTAGCCGGTGAACAGCAGCAGCAGGGCCACCGGCATGGAGGCCATGAGCCACATCCATTTCCACAGGGACAGACGATCCGGCGCCTCGACCAGGATGGCTACCAGATGGACAGCGGAGAGCAGGAAAAAGATCTGGCTTGAATAAAAATGCAGGGAACGCCAGAAAGCGCCGAAGGGAATGAGCAGATCAATGGAGGTGGCGGAATAGAATGGATGGGCCGCATCATACTGCAGGGCCACGACGATGCCTGACAGGATGGAAATGTACAGGGCGATGAGGCTATTCGCCCCCCATTTTGTCTCAAGCAGCAAACGCTTCATGGTCAGTGTCCGGCATCAGAGGGATACAATATAGCCCTTGCCGTTTCCTTCACTAATCCGTTCCACGGCAAAGAGCGGCAGATTCCTCTTCGCCGGTCCGGCCACCCGCTCGCCTCTGGTGGTGAACATGCTCTGATGGCAGGGACAGATAAGCAGATGGTCCTTTTCACTGAAGTTCAGCCGGCAGCCGAGATGGGTGCAGGTACGGGATACCGCCCAGGTGTCCGCGGCATCATGAAAAAGGACAAATTCCTGATCAAGATAGACATCGCCGACTTTCAGCTGTTTCTCAACCTTGACCAGTCGCGGTTTCTTCGGCACCTGAAAGCGGACAAAACGGAAAAGCGGATAGCAGAGGGTTGCAGCGGCGGCAAGTTGAATCCAGGTCCACCCGTTCCGCAGAAATGACCTTCGCCGCTCCGTCATGCCTCTCTACCCCATTACTTTGCCAGAAAACATTGCCGCAGCTTCTCACAGACATGGTCCGGCACCAGGCCGCTGACATCGCCGCCATGGCGCGCCGCCTCCTTGATGATGCTTGAACTGATATAGATCCAGCGAAATCCGGTCATCAGAAAAACGGTTTCCACCTCGCGCTCGATGCGGCGATTCATCAAGGCCAGCTGAAATTCATAGTCAAAATCAGAGACGGCCCGCAGACCACGAACAATGGCCTTGGCCCCTTTGGTATAGGCGTAATCCACCAGCAGCCCTTTCACCGCGGTCACCTCAATCCTTTTTTCATCGGCCGGAAAACAGTCCCGGATCATCTGCAGGCGCTCATCAAGGGAAAAGAGCGTTTTTTTCGCCACATTTTCCGCCACCGCCACCACCACCCGGTCAAACAGATGGAGGGCGCGCTGGATAATGTCCAGATGGCCCATGGTGATCGGGTCGAATGATCCGGGATAGACGGCAATGGATTCCGCCACATCAGGGGCCACAAACGGCTGGTATTCACTCACGGCATGTTCCTCTTCTGTTTATGGAGTCAGGAGTCAGAATCCAGGAGTCAGAAAGCGGAGTAATCTTCCGGCTTCTCACTCCTGACTCCTGACTCCTGGCTCCTGGCTTCCGTATCAGCTTCCCCCTGCACATAAAACCAGAAGCCGGCCTCGCCGTACGAGCGCCGGTCCACCAGGGTAAAAAGCGAAACCGCCTCGGGCAGCCGGTCGGCAGCGCTAGCTTCAGCCACCAGCATGCCGCCGGGGCTGACGACTTCCACCCGGCCCAGTTCCCGGATGATCCTTTCCGCCTGTTGGCTTTTATAAGGCGGATCAATAAATACCAAAAGAGGGCTGATGCGGCCCCCCGGCTCAGCGCTTCCAGACCAAGGGCGCCGGTGCCGGCAAAGAGATCGAGCACCCTGGCTTCGATTGCCCTGTCGGCCAGGATGCTGAAGAGCGCCTCCCTGGCCCGGTCGGAGGTGGGCCTGATATCAGAGGTGCCGCTGCCGGGTGAAAAAAGTCTGCGGCCCCTGGCCGTACCGGCAATAATCCGCATACAAAATTCAGGAGTCAGGAGTCAGAAGACAGGAGCCGGAATGAGAGAAGTGCCTTCTGACTCCTGGCTCCTGACTCCTGACTCCTATCCCTTGGGGCTCCTGCCCCTTTAGTCGATATATTTCTCGATCAGCACCTCGGCGATCTGCACCGCGTTCAGGGCTGCGCCTTTCAGGATATTATCGGACACCACCCACATGTTGATGCCGTTTGCGATGGACTCATCTTCGCGGATGCGGCCCACCAGCGTCTCGAATTTGCCCTGGCAATGGATGGCCAGGGGGTATTCGCATTTCTGCGGATCATCCACCAGCTTGACGCCCGGGGCAACAGCCAGCAGCGCCTTCACCTCGGCGGCGGTGATCTTCTTTTTGGTTTCGATATTCACCGCCTCGGAATGGCCGTAGAAAACCGGCACCCGCACGGTGGTGGCAGTGACGCCGATGGACGGGTCGCCGAAGATCTTGCGTGTTTCGTTGACCATCTTCATCTCTTCCTTGGTGTAGCCGTTGTCCAGGAAGCTGTCGATATGGGGCAGACAGTTGAACAGAATCTGGTGGGGATACACCGCATTTTTGATTGCGGCGCCGGCGGCATAGGCCATGGCCTGATTTTTCAGCTCCTCGATGGCCTTGGCGCCGGTACCGGACACGGCCTGGTAGGTGGAGACCACGATGCGCCTGATGCCGACCTTGTCATAGATGGGTTTTAAGGCCACCAGCATCTGAATGGTGGAACAGTTGGGATTGGCGATAATGCCCCGGTTCGTATACTGGGCAATGGCCTGGGGATTGACCTCGGGCACCACCAGCGGGATATCGGGGTCCATGCGGAAGGCGCTGGAGTTATCAACCACGATCGCCCCGGCAGCTGCGGCGGCTGGGGCAAATTCCAGGGACCGGGAGCCGCCGGCGGAAAAAAGCGCCACATCAATGCCGGCAAACGCATCCTTATCCAGCAGGCGGACCGGAATTTCCCGGCCCTTGAAGACCAGCTTTTTGCCCACCGAACGTTCGGAGGCGAGCAGCCGCAGTTCCTTTATTGGAAAATTTCTGCGCGCCAGCACATCGAGCATGGCGCCGCCAACCGCACCCGTGGCCCCGGCCACGGCAACATTATATCCTTCTGATCGACTCATTTTTCAACCTTTACTGTTCTTTCTTTTTTCAGATAAACCAAACGGTTTAATGCGTTTAAATAAGCCTTTGCCGATGCGGTGATGATATCCGGATCAGCGCCCTGACCAATAACGATCTTGCCTTCATCCTCGACCCGCACCATCACCTCGCCCTGGGCGTCCGTGCCGCCGGTGATGGAGCTGACGGCAAAATAGAGCAGCTTGCTCGTGGTGCCGGTGAGTTCGGCAATGGTGCGGAAGGCGCTGTCAATGGGGCCGACACCGAGCCCCGCCCCCTGCACCTCCCTGCCCTCCACCAGCAGCTTCACCCCGGCGGTGGGCATGGTCCGGTTGCCGCTCATGGCGCCCAGGGAGACCAGCTGATAGGTTTCCGGGATGCGGACGATCTCGTCCAGCAGAATGGCCTCCAGATCCTCGTCGAACATCTCCTTCTTCACATCAGCCAGCCCCTTGAAGCGCAGAAAGACGCGGTTCAGCTCATCGTCGGTGAGATGGTCATAGCCCAGGGTCTTGATGCGTTCCTTCAGGGCATGGCGGCCGGAGTGTTTGCCCAGCACCAGGTTGCCGGCGGAAAGCCCGATATCGCACGGGTTCATGATCTCATAGGTGGTCCGCTCCTTGAGCACGCCGTCCTGATGGATGCCGGACTCATGGGCAAAGGCATTGGCGCCGACCACCGCCTTGTTGGGCTGCACCATGATGCCGGTGATGGCGCTCACCATGCGGCTTGAGGCGTGAATATGTTCGGTGACGATATCGGTGCGCACGTTTACCTGATCCGCCCTGGTGCGCAGGATCATGACCAGCTCTTCCATGGCCGTGTTGCCGGCCCGTTCGCCGATGCCGTTCAGGGTCGTTTCCACCTGCCGCGCCCCGGCCTTGATGGCGGCGAGCGAGTTGGCCACGGCCAGCCCCAGGTCATTATGGCAGTGCACGCTCAGCACGGCCCGGTCGATATTGGAGATGTTGCCCATCAGATAGGCGATCTTGGCGGCAAACTCGTCCGGCAGGGCATAGCCGGTGGTGTCCGGAAAATTCAGGGTGGTGGCGCCGGCCTTGATGACCGCCTCAAACACCCGGCAGACAAAGGCAAGATCGCTGCGTGAGGCGTCCTCGGCGGAGAACTCCACGTTGGAGGTGTACTTGGCCGCATGCTTCACCGAGGCAACAGCCAGCTCCAGCATCTGTTCGCGACTCATCCGCAGCTTATGCTGCAGATGGATGTCAGAGGTGGCGAGAAAGGTGTGGATGCGGGGATTGTCCCCTTTTTTGAGGGCCGCCCAGGCGGTATCGATATCCTTCTGGCTGGCCCGGGCCAGACCCGCAACCTGCACCCCCCTGATATTGTCGGCAATATTTTTGACGCAGTCAAAGTCACCGCCGGACGCCACAGGGAAACCGGCCTCGATCACATCAACCTGCAGCTTGACCAGCTGCTGGGCCAGCCTAAATTTTTCCTGCAGATTCATGCTGGCGCCGGGCGACTGTTCGCCGTCCCGGAGGGTGGTATCGAAGATGAACACCTTCTCTTTGCCTGCTGCTCCGTTACCCTCTGTCATTTATTCCCTCCTTCTTGCATCCGGCCTGCCGGCACGAAACTGAAACCGCAAAGGAAATGTATCATTTGATGAATCGTAAAAAGTCTGTTTCCACCACAGAGATCACAGTGAAAATATTTTTAATTACAAATATTTATCTCTGTGGTTAGTTTTCCGGCTCGCTGTCAGGAAAGATAGCCGAGCACCGTCTCCCCGGCCTTCACCTTCTGGCCGGTCGCTACTTCAATCTGGGTTTTCAGGGGCAGATAGAGATCCACCCTGGAGCCGAACCGGATCAGGCCGAAACGCTGGCCCCGGCCCAGTGCATCCCCCTTTTCCGCCCAGCAGACGATGCGCCGGGCAATGAGGCCGGCCACCTGCACCACGGCAAACCGGTACCCCGATTCACTCGCCATGGTAATGGCGCAGAACTCGTTTTCCAGGGCGCCCCGTTCCGTATCAGCGGAATAGAAACGGCCCGGCGAATAGGTGATGGCCTCCACCGTGGCGGGAAAAGGCGCCCGGTTCACATGCACATCAAAAACGTTCATGAAGATACTGATCTTATAGACCTGTTCATTGACGAAACGGTCGTCAAAAACCTTTTCCACCAGGATTACCTTGCCGTCGGCCGGAGAAACCAGGGCATCCTCCGCGGCAGGGATAATGCGGCTGGGATCCCGGAAGAAATAAAGGACAAACCCGGTGACCAGCATGGCCGCGAAGGCGGCCATATCATAATCGAGCACGGCAAGGATCATGGTGACGAAGGCGGCGAAAACGATAAACGGGTACCCTTCCCCGGCCACCGGTATGTGCTGTTCTTTCATCCTGTTCTTCCCTTCGCAGCCAAAACCCTCTTTGCCTGAGACGCAACAAACCGGTATCCTCTTCAGGGGATACCGGTTTGCTGCCGTGAAATGTGGATTGCGCTTGTCCTCACGACCCGGACAACGAACCTGTTAATATTTTTTGCTGGCCCGCGTCATGGCAATGGTGCCGGTCCGGATGATTTCCTGGATGCCGATGGGACGGAGAATATCAATCATGGCCTGCACCTTGTCGCAGGTGCCGGTGACCTCGAGGGCATAGCTCTTGGGGCTGACATCCACCACCTTGCCGCGGAATATATCGCAGATTCTCAGGATCTCCGCCCGGGTGGAAGGCTCGGCCTTGACCCTGATCAGCGCCATTTCCCGTTCAACGAATTCGAATTCGCTTATATCCGTGACCTTGATGACATCAATGAGTTTATGCAGCTGTTTGGTGATCTGCTCGACAATGGCGTCATCACCCAAGGTTACCAGCGTCAGACAGGAGACATCCGCTTCCAGGGTCGGGGCAACGGACAGGCTTTCGATGTTAAAACCCCGGCCGCTGAACAGGCCGGTGACCCGCGACAGCACTCCGGGTTTATTCTGCAATAATACGGATATGGTATGTTTCATGAGGATACCCTGTTTTTCTTATATATTTCGGGGTGTTAAACAAGCAGCATTTCAGTTGTAGCCTTGCCGGCGGGAACCATCGGATAGACTCCCTCCTCCCGATCGATGACAAAATCCATGATCACAAGATTTTTTGTTTTCAGGGCTTCCTTGATCACCGGCTCAACCTCGCTCGGCTTCGTGGCCCGCAGCACGACCGCGCCATAGGCCTGGGCCAGAAGGACGAAATCAGGCGCCACATCCAGGGGGGTGGCCGAATACTTCTTATTGTAAAAAAGTTCCTGCCACTGGCGAACCATACCCAGAAAATTATTGTTTAAAATCGCTATTTTCACCGGCAGCTTATACTGCATGGCCGTCGCCATTTCCTGGATATTCATCTGGATGCTGCCGTCCCCGGCAATATCGATAACCGTGCGGTCGGGCGCGGCCATCTGCGCCCCGATCGCCGCCGGAAAACCATAGCCCATGACGCCCAGACCGCCAGAGGTCATGAAAGCGCGGGGATGGTTGAAATGATAAAACTGGGCGGCCCACATCTGATTCTGGCCAACCTCGGTGGTGATGATGGCGTTGCCGCCGGTCAGTTCATGCAGCTTCTGCACGACGAACTGGGGCTTGATGACCCCCTCTTTTTCCACATAACCCAGGGGATGGGCCGTCTTCCAGTCACCGATCTGCTGCAGCCAGGCCGCGTGGTTCGCCTTCTCCGTTTTGCCGTTGAACTCGTCGCTGCGGGCAAACCAGGTATTCATGGCGGTCAGGGCATGCTTGCAGTCAGCGACAATCGGCACATGCACCTTGACGTTCTTGCTGATGGAGGTCGGGTCAATATCGATATGGATGATCTTGGCATGGGGGGCGAAGGCGTCAACCCTGCCGGTGACCCTGTCGTCAAACCGGGCGCCCACGGCAATGAGCAGATCGCAGTTGGCCACCGCCATATTGGCATAATAGGTGCCGTGCATGCCGAGCATGCCCATGGACAGGGGATCGGTACCGGGAAAGCCGCCCAGCCCCATGAGGGTCATGGTTACCGGGATATCGGCGGTTCTGGCCAGCAGGGTCAGTTCTTCATGGGCATTGGACAGAATGACGCCGCCGCCGGAGTAGATGACCGGTTTTTTGGCGCGCAGAATGGCCCGGCACGCCTTTTCAATCTGGCCCGGATGCGGCTCATAGGTCGGCCGGTAGGTGCGCATCTTGACCTGCTGCGGCTCGGGGAACACCAATTTTGAGGCCATGACATCCTTGGGCAGGTCAACCAGCACCGGACCCGGCCTGCCTGACCTGGCAATATGAAAGGCCTCCCTGATGGTCGGCACCAGATCATTGACATCCTTGACCAGATAATTATGCTTGGTGCACGGCCGGGTAATGCCGACAATATCCACCTCCTGAAAGGCGTCATTGCCGATGAGCCCGGTGGGCACCTGGCCGGTAAAGACAACAATGGGAATAGAATCCATATAGGCCGAGGCAATGCCGGTTACCGTGTTGGTGGCGCCCGGTCCCGAGGTGACCAGGGCCACGCCGACATCGCCGGTTACCCGGGCATAGGCATCGGCGGCATGTACTGCTGCCTGCTCGTGGCGGACAAGAACATGCGTCAGCTTTTCTGCTGCGAGTATTTCATCATACAGATCGATAACCGCGCCTCCTGGAAAACCGAAGATCGTATCCACCTTCTGTTCTTCCAGACATTTCAACAACGCCTGTGCGCCTGTGATTTTCATAACGTATCCCTGCAGTTGGAATGAATGATTCTGAGGACCCAAAAAACCGGCAGATCTGCCGCTGACAGCCATCCTCAGGGAGTCAACACAAAGCCAATTTTTGGTAATCGCCCAATATAGCCACTGGCCATAAATTGTCAAGCACCTAATGTATCTATAACCGAAAACGGACTGGGGCTCAATAGTTTGCAAAACAAGGAAAGGAAATAAGGGAACAGAAGGGAAATTATTTCAGCTGAGGAAGATCTCCTCTTCACCGGCGGGTAAAATTTCCGCCTGCCGGCCGCGCCGCAGAAATTCCCGGATGGCGGCCTGGCCCTCAGCCCCCAGCTCCTCGGAAAAATGATTGACATAGAGGCCGATGTGGCTGGCAATCACCTGATCGTCAAGCTCCTGCGCATGTTGCTTGCAGTACAATCTGCTCTGGCCCGGATCGGCAAAGGCCAGCCGCACGCTGGCCCTGATGCAGGAATCGATGCGCCGCAGCAGTTCCCGGCCCAGGCTTCTTCTGGCCGCAATGCCGCCCAGGGGAATGGGATGGCCGGTCTCGGCTTCCCACCAGGCCCCCAGGTCCTGCAGGCAGAGCAGGCCATGCTGTTGAAAGGTGAAGCGGCTTTCATGGATAATGACCCCGCAGTCCACTGTGCCCCGGGCAACACAGGGCATGATTTGTTCAAAGGGCATGACCACCGGTTCATAGGGCGCCCGGCTGAACAGTGCAAGCAGCATGGCGGCCGTGGTGTAGCGGCCCGGAATGGCGATTCTTTTCCCGGCAAGGTCCCGGGCGGCAAGCGGCCCCCGGCTGACCAGCAGGGGCCCGCAGCCGCGGCCCAGGGCGCTGCCGGCGCGCAGCAGCACATACTCATCCAGCATATGGCCCAGGGCATGGTAGGAAACCTTTGTCACATCAAGCCTGGCCTGCTCCATGGCCCAGCCATTCAGCGTTTCCACATCGGCGAGCAGCGGCTCCGCAAACAGCGGGCAGTCCGCTCCCGTCAGCCCATGCACCAGGCCATGAAAAATAAAGGTATCATTGGGGCAGGGAGAAAAACCGATGGTCAGCATGGTCGTGAGGAATGAGGAGTGAGAAGTGAGAAGTAAGGAGTGAGGAGTGAGGAGTGAAAGGCAAGAGCAAGAACAGTAAGGAGCATTCCGTGCATGTTTTTTCTCCTCACTCCTCACTCCTCACTCAAAAGGAGAACTCGGCGCCGCTCAAGCCCTTGACCACCTTGGCCACGGCATATCCTGCTGTCGTGCACGCCTCTTTCAGCTGCCATTTCGACGGGTTGCGGTCTTCGACCATATTGCTGACACAGCGCAGTTCCAGGAAATCAATGCCAAAACCCTGGCACACCCTGGCCAGGGCGGCGCCCTCCATGTTTTCACAGATGGCCTGATTTGTCCTCTGCAGGTGGTCGCCGCGCATGGTTGTTCCGGTAACGCAATTGACCGTCAAGAATGTCCCGTCGGAAACGGGAATATTTTCAACCTCCAGAATTTTGCGGGTCTCAAGCAACAGCTCGTTCTGCAGATCAAACTCCCGGCTGACCGACAGCGCATCCATGGCAAACGGCTCAATCCGGTCGGAAAAGCAGATGCCCAGATCGGCCAGAATCTCTTTGCGCGCCACACACATGTCAAGCAGGCCGAGCCCGGTGTGCAGATAGGCCCCGGCCACGCCGAAATTGATCACCGCCGAAATCTGATAATGGAGGGAAAGATAGCGGGTCAGGGCAAAGGTGGCATCAACAGGGCCGATACCTGACAGGAGGAATTCCGCAGACCGGGAACCGTTCAATGCCTTTCTGACCGGTTCCAATTCCAGATCCGTTGCCGCGACCAGCAGATACATGTCAGAAGACGTCCCGGGTCAGCGTACTATCGGCAAAATGCGTCTGCACCCTTTCCTTTATCCTGTTCTGCTGATCAAGGACCACCACCCGGGGTTCATAGGTTTTCAGATCTGCCGGGGAGTAAAGGGCGTATGTGACGATGATGATCAGATCGCCGACCATGCCTCTGCGGGCCGCGGCGCCGTTTAAGCCGATGACGCCGGAGCCGGGTTTGCCTTCAATGGCGTACGTTTCAAAACGTTCGCCGTTGTGAATATTATAAATGTTTATTTTTTCATACGGATAAAGACCCACGGCGGCCATGAGGTCGCTGTCGATGGACAGGCTGCCCTCATACATCAGATCAGACTGGGTGACGGTTGCCTTGTGGATCTTTGATTTCAACATATAGCGCTGCATGATTTTTCCTACATAAGCCGTTGTAAAAAAGAATACCGCCGTCCGGATGTCAGAGACGGCAGAGGAGACGTAACGAAATGCGCAAAAATATCGCGGTTATTTCGTAACGGCCCCTGAAATAAAATAATCACCCTGCCAGCAGGGTATTGTCAATTAATCGGGTCCGGCCGATCTTCACCGCCAGGGCGAGCAGTGATCGGTCGTTGATTGTCCGGCAGTCGGCAAGGGTCTCCGCATCCACGACTGCGACATAATCAATGTCAACATCTCCACAGGAGACGATATACTGCTGCACTTCCTCGCGCACTCTGTGTCCGTCCCGTTCGCCGCCGGCGACCATTTTTCTGCCGAGCTGCAGGGAGTTATACAGACAAAGAGCCTTGCGCCGTTCGGCAGGTTCCAGATAACTATTTCTGGAACTCATGGCCAGCCCGTCGCGCTCGCGGACAATGGGATGGGCAATAATTCCGACATCCCAATTTAAATCAATAACCATTTTTTTAATAATCGCAAGCTGCTGGAAGTCTTTCTGCCCGAAAACGGCAAGGTGGGGTTTTACCAGGTGAAACAGTTTGGCCACCACCGTGGTGACCCCGTCAAAATGGCCCGGCCTGCTCAGTCCGCACAGGGTGTCGGTCAACCCGCTCACCACCACCCTGGTCTGAAACCCGGCAGGATACATCTCTTCAGCCGTTGGCGCAAACAAAACCGCCACCCCCTCTGCCCCAACCAGCTCCGCGTCCCGCTCAAAGGCCCGCGGGTAGCGGGCCAGATCTTCTGCCGGACCGAACTGCATGGGGTTGACAAAAAGGGAAACCACCACTTTCCCGGCCATCTCCCGGGCCCTGCGCATGAGCGCCAGATGGCCGTCGTGGAGAAAACCCATGGTGGGCACCAGACAGATTGTGCGGCCGGCGGCCCTGGTCCTGTCGGACCAGGCGGTCATGGCCCGGGGAGAGTCGATGATTTCCATTGTCCTTATTTTGATGGTCTCGTAAAAGTCTGGGAAAAGCCCGGATGGCTAAGCACAAAACTTCGATATACAAGGCGCGGTGTTTTTTTCAGGGGCTCGATTATACACATGGTATGTCGAGGTCCTGAAAAAAACCTGCAACGCTGGAGATCGGAGTTTTGCGACGCCATCTATTTTACGGCGAGCCTGGCGTCAACCCACTCCCGCGCAGCCGGATCAAGATCGGTCATCGCCTTTAACTGCTCGTAGATTTCCCGCGCCTTGGCCGGGTCGTTTTTCTGTTCGTGAATCCGCGCTTCGCCGAGAGAACCGATGATGACAAAACCGGGAATTTCGCGCAGGGCCGCATACTGCGCAAGGGCCTGATCCAGGTCGCCATGCAGCTCATGGACCTGGGCCATATCGAACTGGAGCAGCGGGAAAAGCGGGTTGCCTTTGCCGATATCCTTTGAAATGGCGGTCAGTTGTTCCAGGGCCTTGCCATAATCTTTTTTCTCCACCAGCTCGTGGGCCTGGGTAATCCTGCTCCAGCTGGCGGCCCCGCTCCCCGAATAATCGGTAATCACCTGCTGCAGCTTCTCGGTCCTGGCCGCGGCATCCTTTTCCTGCATGGCCTGGGCAAGCAGAGCAGTGGAATCGTTTCTCTGTTTTTGCGTATAATAATTGTAAAAACTCCAGACAGAGGTTAAGACAAGAAACATCACCACGGCAGTCTGCAGGGCCTTGGCATTGTCGCGGATGAATTTCGTCGCCTTGGGCGGCAGATTCAATTCATCAAGCAGGGTCCTTTTGGCAGGCGTCACCTCTTCGATGCGTAATTTGGTAAAAGGGCTGTTCTGTTCTGACATGGGGATATCCTTATGGCTGACGGTATGTTAATGTTACGGAAACGTGAGCTGATAGGAAACAGATTACCAAAATTTATAAAAAATGGTAACTACTTCAAGTTGTTTAGTCTCTCAGGCTGCGGTCTGTCAGGTATTAGGCAACTATCTCGGGTTCCGGCCTGGTACCCGCAGAGCGCCTAAAGGTAAAGGTGTCATCTGATCAGAAAGTACCGAAACTTTAGGCACTTAAGTCACTTTAAGTACTTTAGGCATTCATTCTGGTCTTGTCTTTTGGTCCCAACGTTAACTCTCCGAGATGAGGTGTCTGAACTTATACAAGCCGCACAAAAAAAAATCAACGCCGCACTTTTTTTCGTCACCATAAACCAGGGAAAAACGTTATGATCATGTCCCCCTATGCCGCCAGGGTGCAGACCGTTACCGAACTGACCCGCTCCATCCGCGGGCTGCTGGAAACGGAATTCTCCTTTGTCACGGTAAGCGGAGAGATATCAAATCTCAAGCGCCCCTATTCGGGCCATTGCTATTTTACCTTGAAGGACCGGGAAGCCCAGATCAGGGTGGTGCTGTTCAAAGGCCAGCAGCGCTACCTGGAAACCGCCCTGCAGGACGGCCAGCAGGTCATCTGCCGCGGCAGGATTTCCGTGTACGAACCGCGGGGCGAGTACCAGATCATTGCCGATTTTGTCGATTTCCACGGTACCGGCGCCCTGCAGATCGCCTTTGACAATCTCAAGAAAAAACTGACGGACGAGGGCCTTTTTGACAGCCGGCACAAGAAACCCCTGCCCTTTCTGCCCGAAAAAATCTGCCTCGTCACCTCGCCCCGGGGCGCCGCGGTTTTTGATTTCCTGCGCATTGCCGCTACCCGTTTCCCGGCCGTGCCCATTGCAATCTTTCCGGTCAGGGTGCAGGGGGAAGGGGCGGCCGAGGATATCGCCCAGGCCATCCGCACCATCAACAACCGGGAGACGGAGGCGGTCATCGTTCTCTGCCGGGGCGGCGGCTCCCTGGAGGATCTCTGGGCCTTTAATGAAGAAAAAACGGCCTGGGCCATTTATGAATCCCGGCTGCCGGTGGTCTCGGCCGTGGGCCATGAGGTGGATTTCACCATTGCCGACTTTGTGGCGGACCATCGCTCGCCCACCCCGACCGCCGCGGCCAGGGACGTCCTGCCCGACCGGGCGGCGCTCGCGCGACAGCTGCGCACCAGCACGGGCCGGATCCACAACGCCATGCACCGCAAAATCGACATTCTCCACCGGCAGACCCGTTTTGCCCGGCAGCGGCTGGGCGACCCGACGGCCATGGTAACCCATTTCCGCCTCGTTCTTGACAACAGCCAGCTTGCCATGGCAGGCGCCGTGGCCGCCGTCTTCCACCGGAAAAGGGAACTGCTGAGCCGGCTGGAAAACAGACTGGCAGGCTTGAATCCGGCGCAGAAGGTTGCCCAGCGCCGGCAACTGGTCGCCGAACTCGCGGATAAGCTCCAGGTCTTTACCCGCATGCACCTGGAACGCAAGCAGGCGGAGTTTGCCAAGGGGGCAATGCTGCTTGATGCGGTCAGCCCGCTGGCCGTTCTCCGGCGCGGCTACGGCACCGTCAGCCGGGAGAGCGACGGCCGGGTCATCCGGGCCGCAGCCGAGGTCAGGCCGGGCGATATGCTGCGCATCAGACTGCACAAAGGCCAATTGCGCAGCACGGTTGCGGAAAGCGATTCATGAGACCGAACACCTAATGGATACAGTGAAAGATTTTATGAAGAAGTATTGCCGCAGGCTCGTCATTCCGGCATGCTTTCAGCCGGAATCCAGCTAACCGATACTCAGGCTGCCCGCTATTCTTCAAAACAGTTTGCCGTCCCGGCTGTGTTTGGCAATCAAGGCGCGGAACATTTCCACCAGCCCTCTGGCCAGCAGATAAATTGACTCGATGCCCACATTATCGGCGGCTGTCCGGTCAAAAAGGATGTTCAGTTTTGAGGCGAAATTTTCCTCCGCGCCCCAGTAATTGATCAACATCGGCACGTTGGGCAGCGGATGGATGAGCAGGGACTGATCGGCGTTTGTCACCCCGGATGCGGCTGTGGCCCCGAACAGATGCAGAATTTCAAACAGCAATTCCCCGTGGGCGTCGGCAAGCTGCCGCATGCCCTCCTCGCAGCGGTGGCAAAAAAAATTGTTCCACTCCGTGGCCCCCGGCAATTCGCCGAAGGCGACCCATGCACCGGATAACCGGCGGCCCTTGCCGTGGATGATGTAATGCAGCACCGGCACCTGCACCCATAAATTTTTGTGACACTCCCCTGACATCTCGCCGCTCGCATCGACCCAGAAGTCCTTGCCCAGACAAGTGACGGCCAGCCTGTTATCACGCCATTGCGTCGCCAGCCGTGTTGATGCCGCGGCAAGATCGATTTTCGCCATCTCCTGCTTGAGACGACCCACCGCTTCCCGCTGCTCGTCAACCCGGGGGGCCTGTCTGGCCACGTCTCCGCCCAACGCAAGAATCGTATCCGGGGCAAGATGGGGGCACTCCTCCAGCCGTTTCTGGCCCTGGATGACGGCCACGGCAAACGCCATGCATGACGGCAGCATGCATTCCCGGCAATTTGTTTTCTGCAGGAGTTTATAAAGTGCAAGGGGATTCGTGGGGCGAGACATGCTGCAACACCATTTTTTTCAGGAGTTCATGATAGCGGATAAGCAAAGATCACGGCGCTGATCCTGCATTGACTTTATTTTCTCTACCTCATCGCGCCGTCTTCCTGCAAGGGATATTCCGGGGCAAACGAGCCCGCCACGGCCCGTTTCACCTTATTTTGTCCTCCGCTTTTTCGCACTCATCATTTTCCGAAGATTCTGGTATAGTACGCCGGTTTCAGCAGCGAGAGAATATTGAAATTCCATTGAGTCTCTTGCAAAAGAGGCCGCGATCATTTCGTCATTCCGGGCAAGCGCAGCGCGACCGGCAAGCCATTGTGCTTTCCAGATTCCCGCTTTCGCGGCAATGACGGCACATTGATTTTCTGTCATTTTGCCAGCGGCTCTGGTAAAAGGTCTCTTTTTCACCACGGAGCGCCCGGAGATCACAGCGAATATCTTGATTACAGTTCGTCAACTCTGCCGGTTCCGTGGTAAATTTCCCGTTGCTGCGGGATCATCAATATTGTACGTGAAACAAATGTCTATCCGCCCTCAAAAACTGCCGCTTTCCTTCCTTATTCTCCTGATTCTGCTTCTGCCCTCCGCCAGGGCCGCGGCTGACCGGGGCACCGCCCATGCCGCTCCCGCGCCTGCCGGTCCATCCGCCCCGCAGGCGCAAGGCGGAGCTGAGGAATACGAGGCGATGCTGTGGTACCAATGGCGGGCGGAACAGGGGCATGCCGACGCCCAGTTTTATCTGGGTCTCATGCATGCCCTGGGTAAAGGGGTGCCCAGGGATTATGAAAAGGCGGCCATGTGGTACCGCAAGGCGGCGAAGCAGGGCTATGCCGATGCCCGCTTTGAACTCGGCCGCCTTTATGCGGTGGGGGACGGCGTGCCGCAGGATCTGGTCCAGGCCTATATCTGGACAAGCCTGGCCGCCGACCAGGGCCACGGCAAGGCCATGGAGATCAGAGAGCTTATTGCCCTGCAATTGTCTCCCGCCCAGATGGAAGAGGCGCGGAAATCCCTGCGCAAGCTGCTGCCCGAAAGGCAGGAGTGAAACCCCATTGCCGGCATGAATCTTACTGAAGAACAGCAGCGGATCGTGGCCCACCGGGGCGGTCATGCCAAGGTGAGCGCCGTGGCCGGTTCCGGCAAGACCACCACCATGGTGGCCCGGGTCAGGTATCTGCTGACCCAGGGGGTCGCCCCGCAGCAGATGCTGGTGCTCATGTTCAACCGGTCGGCCAGGGAGAGCTTTGCCGCGGCCATGCACGATGTGCTGCGGCCGGCCGGACTGCCGTTGCCCGAGGTACGCACCTTCCATTCCCTGGGCCAGCGGCTGGTCAACAGCTTCACCAGCCGGGGCGCTCTAGCCGCCTGCACCCTGGTCACCGATGATTACCGCCAGGAAAAGCTGGCCAAAGGGGCGGTGCGGCAGATCATTGACCAGGACGGCGGCAGCGAGGAGTGGCTTTCCGGGGAAAACATGGAGGGATTTCTGACCTTCATCGATCTGGTCAAGTCAGACACCATGCCGGCGGCCCAACTCTTTTCCGCCCTGAATCTTGCCGACCGGTTCGCCTATTTCATCGAGGCCTTCAAGATCTTTGAAGCGGCGCGGCAGGCCGCCAACCTCCGTTTCTATGCCGACCTCATCCATGAGCCGGTCATGGCCATGCTCGCCCGGCAGGAACTGGCGGACTGGGTCGGCAACCATGTTGACCATATCATTGTCGACGAGTACCAGGATATCAATGAAGTCCAGCAGCAACTGCTGAAAATCATTGCCGGCCACCGGGCGCAGGTCATGGTGGTGGGGGATGTGGACCAGTGCATCTATGAATGGCGCGGGGCAAAGCCGGAATACATCACCGAACGGTTCCAGCACGATTTCCCGCGGCCCGCGACCTATACCCTCTCCTATACCTTCCGCTACGGTCACCGCCTCTCCCTCGCCGCCAACCACCTGATCAGCCGCAACCGGCAGCGCGACAGGAAACTGTGTATCTCCTTCCCCGCCAACCCGGACACCATTCTCTGCTGCCTGCCGGAAAAAGAACCCCATCCGCTGCTTGCCATCCTGCGGGAGATGGCCGACGAGGGCAGGTCCGCAACAGAGGCGGCGGTGCTGGTCAGGATGTTTGCCATGAGCGTGCCGGTGGAACTGGCCCTGCTCGAGGCCCATATCCCCTACCGGCTGGTCGGCCACGAGCAGGTTTTCGCCTGCCCGGAGATCAAGGCCCTGACCGGCTATCTGCACCTCTGCCGGGGCAGTCTCGGCGAGCCGCCCCCTGACCGGCGGCGGGACTTCATCGAGGCCATGCTGACCCATCCCCATCTTGGCGTCAAACGGGAAAAAATCAGCGAACTGGCCGCCGTCATCGCGCGCCGGCCGGAAAACGCCGCGGAGCTGCTGCTGGCCGCGGTCAGCCCCGACACCCCCTCGTTTCTGCGCAAACGCTTTGAACAGACCGCGGAGACCTGGCATGATATCGGCAAATTGCCCGCCTCGGCCCGGGCCGGCCAACTGCTTGACACGATCATCAGGAAAACGAATCTTTTCGACTATTACCGCAACATCTCCTCCCGCCTCTCCACCGCGGAAAACCGGATCAAAACCTGCCAGGCCTTTGTCCGCTTCGCCGAGCGGCTTGGTCTAGCCGCGGCCCCCTTCCTCGCAAAAATCGAGACCCTGCAGCAGCCGGCCGCGGATCCGGCCGAAGACAGCCTGCTCATCACCTCGATTCACCGGGCCAAGGGCCTCGAATGGCCGGTGGTGATCATACCGGGCCTGAGCGACGGTTCCTTTCCGCTGCTGGCCGATGACCACGACCTCGCCTTTGACAACCTGGAGGATGAACGCCGCCTCTTTTACGTGGCCATGACCCGGGCCAAGGAAAAGGTCTTTTTCCTCCATCCTCCGGATGAGCGCCTGGCCAGACGGACAAAGGCGGGAAATTCCCGTTACCCGCGGCAGCCGGACGGCGGGCAAGAGTTCCCGGCCAGCCGCTTTCTCTACGAAGCAAATATCGACGTGAGCAGCCGGCTCGGCGCGGCGATCCGGCAGGGGAACTATGATACCGGCAAAGCGATTACTGCCCAGGATATCGAGGTGGCCAACCGCTACCTGGCAGCCGTCCATTCCCCGATCGCACCGGTGCAAAAGCCGGCGCCGCCGGCAAGGCAGGCAGCAGCCGATGCCGGGCTTTCGATCAGCGAACTGGCCGAGGGCATGCTGGTCCAACACCCCACGTTCGGTCCGGGGGTGGTCACCCGGGTTCTGAACCGCCGCCGGGGCATGGTGCAGGTGTTGTTTGACCTGCACGGCGAAAAAACCCTGGTCACCGAACTCGCCCGGCTGCAGCCGCAGTAATAGGGATAAATAATGGGCTTTTTACGAACGATTTTAGCGATTACCGTGGTATTTGCGCATTCCCCCTGGCATGGCGCTTTTGTTTTTGTCGGCGGAAGAAATGCCGTTCAGTTGTTTTATATAATTTCCGGTTTTTTGATTTCTTATGTTATCAAAACAAATACAACCTACAGAGACCCTTGGAAATTCTACCTGAATAGAGCGCTCCGAATTTACCCGATTTATTATGTGGTTGCCCTCCTCTCCCTTCTCGCTGTTCCGATATGGAACCATAAACTTATTGATATCTATCGTAATGTTCCAGCCACTGCGGACGTTTTGCTTATATTTTCCAATCTCTTTCTCTTTGGACAGGATTGGGTAATGTTTTCCGGGGTCAGAAACAGTCATCTTGTATTCACCCCCGATTTCCTCCAATCTGATTTCCTGCTTTTCAAAGGACTGCTTGTTCGACAAGCATGGACCCTCGGCGTCGAGCTTACTTTTTACGCTCTCGCGCCTTTTATCTTGCGCAACAACAGAATAGTCATTTTGCTTATTATTCTCTCCCTCTCGATACGGGGATTCCTGTTCAGCATAGGGTTGGGCATGAGTGATCCGTGGACATACAGATTTTTCCCGGCGGAATTATCATTTTTCCTGTTCGGAGCTCTCGCCCACCAATATTTGCTGCCGATGTGGGAACGATTTATATTGTCAACCGGTCTTGAATGGATACCGAGGGCAGGAACCTATCTACTTATCTGTCTTTGTCTGTTTTATTTTTTGATTCCGGCGAAAGAAATCTTTAAAATATCACTGCTGTTCTCTCTGTTTTTAACATTTCTCCCGCTGACTTTTCTTTATCAGAACACATCGAAAAGCGACAAGGCCGTTGGTGAATTAAGTTACCCGATTTATATTGGACATCTGTTTGTTATTATGGTTGTTGGTAAGCTCATAGGACATCACATCTTACCGACCCCTTTTATGGTCGCAATGGGGAATGTATTTTTTTCAATAATTTTTGCGCATTATTTAAATAAATATATAAGCAGTCGAATCGAGTACCTCCGGGTAAAGGTAAAATCTCTTTAGCCGGAGAAAGAGGATGCAAATGAGACAATGACCATTCAACAATTTCTTGCGATCGTGTGCTGCCTTTGCTTCCTGTCCGGTTGCGAAAATACCGACGTTATAACCGCCACGGATGCGGGATTTGATGCTGTAAAGGCATTAACGCTCTCTGATCAGGATGTGCAGGAGATCGCAATACAATCAGCGCAATATTCAGATGAACAGCATACCCTGGCCCCCCCTGACAGCAAATATGCCCAACGCCTGAATGGGTTGGTGGGACAGAAATTTCAGGATGGCAATCTGCAGTTCAATTATGCTGTTTACGTCTCCCCGGAGGTCAATGCCTTTGCCATGGCGAACGGCACCATCAGAGTATACAGCGGTCTGATGGATATGCTGGATGATGGGGAGCTGCGTTTTGTGATCGGCCATGAAATGGGGCATGTGATCAAAAAACATATCCGTAAGAAAATACAGCTCGCCTATGCCGCCAGTGCTGTCAGGAAAGGGGTCGCTTCGCAGAACAACGCGGCAGGGGATATAGCCCGGTCACTCTTTGGCGGGCTGGCGGAGACCTTGATGAACGCCCAATTCTCACAGCTCGAGGAAAAAGAGGCTGACGACTATGGATTGGCGTTCCTGCAAAGGGAAAAATTTGCACCAGAGGATGCGGTGTCCGCCTTAAAGAAGATTGCCAAGCTGGCCCGGGGACATTCTTTTTTGTCGAGTCACCCGGACCCGGACAAAAGGGCTGCAAGGTTACAGGCCCAACTTGAAGGCAGGTCCCTGTCCATCGAGCAGAACAAACAGGACATCATCGCCAGGTTCAGGGCATTTATTGCGGAACTGTTGTCCTCCCTCTATAGCCAGCTGCACAGGCTGCTTACCACGGCAAACGGATTCAGCAGATAAGCCATGGCGGGAATAAAAACCGGAAAAGAGATGAGCATTATCGAGGCCCGACACGTCGTCAAGCGGTTCGGCCAGTTCACCGCCGTGGATGATGTGAGTTTTGCGGTGGAACGGGGCGAATTCTTTGCCCTGCTCGGTCCGAACGGGGCGGGCAAGACATCGACCATCCGCATGATCTACGGGTTTTCGCCTTTGACCGCCGGCCGGATGGAGATCTTCGGCCTGGACATCGGCAGCGAATGGCGAAAAATACGCTCGCGGCTGGGGGTTTGTCAGCAGGAGAACACCCTGGATCCCGACCTGACCGTGGCGCAGAATCTTTTCATCTACTCCCGTTATTTCGAAATGGACAAGGCCGTCGCCCGCCGGCGCGCCGAGGAGCTGTTGGAGTTCTTTGCCCTGACCGGCAAACGCGGCGCCAAGGTCATGGAGCTCTCCGGCGGGCTGGCAAAACGGCTGCAGCTGGCCCGGGCGCTCATGGCCGAACCTGAACTGCTCATTCTGGACGAGCCCACCACCGGGCTGGACCCGCAGTCACGGCACCAGGTGTGGGACCGGCTCTTCGAACTCAAGAAACGCGGCCTGTCCATGGTGCTGACGACCCATTACATGGACGAGGCCGAGAATCTGTGCGACCGGCTGTTGATCATGGATCACGGCAGGATCATCGCCGAGGGGAGGCCGCAGGACCTGATCATCGCGCATGCGGCCGAGAGCGTCATCGAGATCGACGGTCCGAGCGCGGAACTCCGGAATTATGTCAAGCAACACGCAGTGGAGCACGATGACCTGGGAGAGCGGCTCATCATCTACGCCGAGCCGCGCGGGGAACTGGAGAGCCAGGTCCGCGAGAAGTTCTGCGTGGAGTCCTGCCGTTTCCGCGCCGGCAACCTCGAGGATGTGTTTCTGCGCCTGACCGGCAGGGGGCTGCGCGAATGAGCCGCGTCCATCTCACCGACATCTCCCTGCGCTTCCGTCACATCTGGTTCCGGAACCTGATCACCTACCATCGTATCTGGAAGGTCAATTTCCTGGTGCCGCTGCTCGAACCGGCGTTTTACATCCTGGCATTCGGGCTGGGCTTCTCCGGCCTGGTCGGCCGGGTGAGCTATGCCGGCATGCAGCTGGAGTATACCAGATTCATGGCCCCGGCCCTGGTGGCCACGGCCTGCATGTGGAACTCATTCTTCGAGACGACCTACACCTCCTTCGTGCGCATGTATTACCAGAAAACCTTTGACGGCATTCTGGCCACGCCGGTGAGCGTCGAGGAGATCATCATCGCCGAGATCGTCTGGGCCGCCTCCAAGGCCATGGCTGCCGTGGCCGTGATGCTCGCCGTGCTCATTCCCATCGGCTACGCCAATTTCCCCGGCGCGCTGCTGTGCATCCCGCTGGCATTCATGGGAGGACTGGCCTTTGCCTCCATCGGCATGTTCTTTACCGGCATCGTCCCGACCATCGACATGTTCAACCTGCCGATCTTCCTGTTCATCACGCCCATGTTTCTCTTTTCCGGTACGTTTTTTCCCGTTTCGGGCATTCCGGATTGGGCCGGGATCTGCTCCCTCGCCTTCCCGCTCTATCACATGGTGGAGCTCACCCGCTTCCTGTGCATCGGCGCCATCGAGTCCCAGCCGGCCTTCAACCTGGCCTATCTGCTGCTCTTCACCATGATATTCGGGTACCTGGCGCTGGGGGCCATGAAGCGGCGGCTGATCAAATAGCAGCAGGCCAGGCAAGTGCACAGCCATCCCATCGCACCTCCCGGTCATGCGGGAACGTCCGCCCTCACAAACAAAAACCGCTTGAGTTGTACCCTGCTAACTAATATCATCTGAAAAGTTGACAATCCTATCCTGAATAGAGTAATTAAGCCAACTGTGCGCAGATTTACCTAAGCCATTGCATAGAAATAACATGACCGTATGCATGGCCAAAACGGCACAGGGAGCCGGAACGAAATAGTATCGAGACACGTTATTTTGGGACAGTTCCTGAGCATTCCTGCTGCCCAGCAAAATCAATTTACGTCGCATTACGCGGCGGTGCTATTAACCCAGGTGGTTTCCACCGGCAACCTAAGGAGAAATCAATGGCAAAAGATGTCCGGAGTGTTCTCGAATCAAAAGAGTTCAAGGCCCTGGTGGCCAAACGGGCCAGGGTCTCGACCGTGCTGATGATCATGCTTTTCCTGCTGTATTACGGTTTTATCCTGCTGATCGGTTTCAATAAACCTTTTCTGGCGCAGAAGATCGGTGAAAGCACCACGCTGGGCATCCCCATGGCTGTGGCTGTCATCATCCTCGCCTGGGTGCTGACCCTTGTCTATGTCGTCTGGGCCAACGCCATCTTTGACCCTGAGGTCGAAAGGCTGCGCGGGCAGCTGTTCGGCAAATAACCCCGTCTTGATATCTTGATTATCAAAACAACCTGATAAATATGCAAAACACAAGGTGGCTAAGCTAAAAACGTCAGATGCAAGGCGCTAAATTTCAAGGGATGGGCCTCGTTGGGCACCCCCGCAATGACAAGATAATTTAACGCGCCCCAGTAGCTGGCGATTTTTTTTGCAACGCCATCAATAATCGAGGAGTGATCATATGCCACCAGTGACTGAACTAGCGGCCGGCACCATCCAGACAACCCTGGGCAAGCCGACCGTGCCATCCATTTCATTTTTTCTGATCATCGTTGTCATCACCCTGCTCATTACCTATTGGGCCTCCAAACGCACCAAATCAGCCAAGGAATTTTACGCCGCCGGCCGCAGCATCAGCGCCTTCCAGAACGGCCTGGCCCTGGCCGGCGACTATATGAGCGCCGCATCCTTTCTGGGCATCGCCGGCATGGTTGCCCTCAAGGGGTATGACGGCATGATCTACGCCGTGGGCTGGCTCGTGGGCTGGCCGGCGTTGATGTTTCTCATCGCCGAACCGCTCCGCAACCTGGGCAAGTTCACCTTTGCCGATGTTGTCGCCTTCCGTCTCAAGCAGACACCGGTCCGCATCGCTTCGGCCATCGGCGGCATCCTGACGGTGCTCTTCTACACCATCGCCCAGATGGTCGGCTCCGGCAGTCTCATCAAACTCATGTTCGGCCTGCCCTATGAGTTGGCGGAAATCCTGGTGGGTGCCATTATGCTGGCCTATGTTCTTTTCGGCGGCATGCTTGCCACCACCTGGGTACAGATTATCAAGGCCGTACTGCTGCTCTGCGGCGTGACGGTGCTGATGCTGATCACCCTGGCCAAGTTCAATTTCAATCGCGGTGAACTCAACACCGAAGTCGCCAACCAGTATACCCAGGCGGCCCTTGAGCCCGGCGGTCTCATCAGCAACCCCATTGACGCCGTTTCCCTGGGGCTTGCGCTCATGCTGGGCCTGCTTGGGCTGCCCCACATTCTGCAGCGCTTCTTCACCGTGCCCAATGCCAAGGCGGCCCGCGTTTCCGTGCTCTATGCCTCCGGCTTCATCGGTTATTTCTACATCATCATCCCCATTGTCGGATTCGGCGCCGCGGCCCTGATCGGCCGTGACATCATCACCCAGATCGACAAGGGCGGCAACATGGCTGCCCCGCTGCTGGCCGAGTTTGTCGGCGGCACCCCGTTCCTCGGTTTCATCGCCGCCGTGGCCTTTGCCACCATCCTGGCGGTGGTGGCCGGCCTGACCCTGGCCGCGGCCTCCTCTTTTTCCCATGACATCTATGTGCATGTCATCAGACGCGGCAAGGCCACGGAAAGGGAGGAGGTGAAGGCCAGCCGCATCGCCACCCTGTTATTCGGTGTCATTGCAGTACTCCTGGGCATCCTGTTCAAGGGTCAGAACGTGGCGTTCATGGTGGGTCTTGCCTTTGCCATTGCCTGCAGCGCCAACTTCCCGGCCCTGGTCCTGTCCATCTTCTGGAAACGGTTCACCACAGCCGGCGCGGTCTGGGCCATCCTGACCGGCGCCTTTCTGGCCGTTGGCCTGATCATCATCAGTCCCACCGTCTGGGAGGATGTACTGGACCTGGGAGTCGGCGCCGAATAACCTTTTGCCGCCCCTCTTCCACCATGGCGCAAACAGGACCGGGATCCCGGCCCTGTTTGCGCCATGGCTCCACCTGCAATCCATCAGCCGTCCTCATCTACACCCTCGGAGCCCTTCTCCTTTCACGGGCAACGCCGCCTGTTTTTTTTCAGCTCCGCCAGCGGATAAAAGGTGCCGCGCCAGACAATGCCGCCCTGATAAATCGTGGTCAGCACCGCCTGCCATGTCATGTACAGCCGGATATACGGCGTCAGCAAAAACCAGATGACAGGCCGGCGGGCCATGCCGCTGTAATGCGCCGCCATGACAAAAAGCGCCGCCTGCAGGGCAATGATGGCCAGATTGACCAGCCGGGTCGCCCCTGCTGTGAAAATGAGCGCCCAGACGGGCCAGATGCTGACGCCAAGCTGCAGCCCGGTGAGCAGACAGAGCCTGGAAAAACTGTATTCCAGGGCCGCGTACGTGTTCTTGCCGAGGCCTCTGATCATCTGCCGGAGGGAACCATACCATTTGACGGCGATGAAATGATACCCGTAGAGACATTCCTGCCTGAACCCCTTGCATTTCAGGAGCTTGCCCAGCATGATGTCATCCACCGGGCACAGCCTGATGGCCCCATGGCCGCCGGCCTCGCGGTACGCCGCCGCCCGCACCAGATTGAAGGCGCCGATGCCGATGAATTTATCTGATGCCGGGTCAGCGGCCTTCCATGGCTGCAGATAGCTGATGAGGCTGACGCCGAATTCAAGCACCACCATCTGCAGCAGGCCCGCCGGCAGCACGGCCTTGAAAAAAAGGGTGAGATGATCCAGACTGGCGGCGCGCATCCGCGTCATGGCCCTTTTTAAGGTTGAGCGCTCCATGACCACATCGGCATCGGTGAAAAGCAGATCCTCTCCGCCCGCCCTCCCCGCCCCCAGGTGCAGGGCATGGTTCTTGCCGAGCCAGCCGGCGGGCAGTTCGCTGACCTGCAGCACGGTAAGCCGGGGATGGCCGGCGCCGATCTCGGCCAGGATGGCGGCGGTGGCATCGGTTGACCGGTCGTTGATCACGATGATTTCCAGGGGTTGGTAATCAAGAGCCAGCACCGACAGCAGGGCCGGCCGGATATTTTCCTCTTCGTTCAGGGCAGGGATGATAATGGAAACGGCCGGCAGGGGCTCCGCAGGTGAAGGCGCGATGTCGTCCAGCCATCTGATGCGGCGCGCCCCAAGGACGCCCTGCAGCCCGAAGACCATGAGGGCGGTCAAGGTGACTGCAGCCAGCAGGAAAAAAAAGTCCATAGGTGTCAGAAAAACAATTCGGTAGCGGAGATCAAAATATTTCGACTTTTACCGTTTTTTCCGGCATAGTTAGGTTCATCAATCCTTCAGGTTACAAACGTACCGGAAACTGCGCCGCATGGAAAAAATGCTCGCCCACATACCATGGGGGGTGCTGGTCATCGCCTGTCTGACCCTTGGCCTTGCTCCCTTTCATCCGCCCCATGTCTGGGAAAAATTGCAGATGCTGCTCAAAGGCCAGCTGGTCCGTCCCATCGACTGGTTCGACTTTTTCATGCACGGCGCTCCTTGGCTGCTGCTCGCGGCCAAGGCGATATTTACCCTGAAAGGGCCGTCGTAACAGATCATCGCCTGTTCCCGAGAAATCGGGGCACCAGCCAAACGTCAGCACATTCGTATCCAGTACGGCACACAGAGGAGAGAAGAGGCATGAACCCGCGATTACACTTTATTTTTTCCAGGCGCAGCATCCGCAGATATGCGGACAAAAACGTCCCGGAGGAAATGATTCACGATCTGCTGGAGGCCGCCATGGCCGCCCCTTCGGCGGTGGCCAGGGACCCCTGGCACTTCCTGGTGCTCACCAGCCGAGAAAATCTGGACAAACTGGCGGACATTCTCCCCCACGGCAAGATGCTGCGCCAGGCCACCGCCGCCTTTGTCGTCTGCGGCGACATCAACCGGGCCCACGACAAGAAGGAATCCTACATGCTGCAGGATCTGAGCGCCGCGGTGCAGAACATCCTGCTCGCCGCCAACGCCTCGGGTCTCGGCTCATGCTGGCTCGGCGTCCATCCCCGCGAAGAACGGATGGCGGGAATCATCCGGATGTTCAGTCTGCCGGCAGGCATCATTCCCATGTGCGCCATTGCCCTGGGCTGGCCGGCCGAGCAGCCGGAGGCCCGCACCCGCTACCGGGACGAATGTGTGCACCGGGAAAGATGGTAGCCATTCCGTAACAGCTCCTAAGCAATCTCAACCAGCTCGATGTCAAAGGTCAGATCTTCTCCTGCCAGCGGGGGATTGGCATCAAGAATGATGCTTTCCTCCGTGATCTCGGCCACCGAAACCATGACAGGTTCCCCATTGGGACCGCTCAGCTGCAGCTTTTGCCCAACCTCGGGGTTGAGGTCGGCCGGCACCTGATTCCGGGGAAAAGGCATCAACAGTTCCTCGTTGCGCGGACCATATGCCTTATGGGCCGGGATCAACACCTGTTTGGCATCTCCCTGGCTCATGCCGATCACCGCCTCCTCAAATCCGGGAATTACCTGGCCGCTGCCGATGGTGAATCCCAGCGGATCGCGTCCGGCGGATGAGTCAAACACCGTCCCGTCCTGCAGTTTGCCGGTATAATGAATTTTAACGCTGTCGCCGTTTTTTGCTGCTGCCATATTGTTCTCCTTTCAGCAAATTTCATTTTGCATCAATTTTTCTGGGTGAATATTTCCGGAAATTCGACGGTTTTCCTGAAAGTTGACCGGAAATTCGGATAATCGGCCGATCGCCTACAGAAAATTAATGGTTGCCCGGTTATGGGATTGACCAGTTACCTCTTCGTAACGTTGCACTTTCATATCCTGCTGTTCCAGATCTTCTGTGATTGCCGTATACCAAACGGCGGCTGACTATACCATACAAAAAGCAGAAAAGATACCCTGCGGCTTTTCCTCCTGCGGCACGAATCCTGCTATCTATCAAAACAGAAACAACTTGGGCTCATTTTGATTCCATTGCGGCAATTTGCCACATTTGCCGATACGGCGATATATGTTACAAATAATTATTAGGATAAAAAGCAGCATTCTGCTTGTAATCCCTCTCTCAAGCCGTTGTAAAAATCTCAGCGCAATACGGGAAACGGCATAAGGGGCCATAACATCCCAAGATTACTAATGATTATTAGGAAATGACCCCCCCAAACTACCGGTGGAGCTCTTATGGTGAAATCAGCCAAAAACATCAAAACTCCCAAGGTGACAGACGCGATCTTCACGGTGAACTCCAAGTGGGAGCTCAGCTCGTTCAATAAGGCGGCGGAAAATCTTTTCGGTCTTAAATCCGAGGACGTGGTCGGCAAAAGCTGCCACGATATTTTTGGCACCGACATACGATTCGCTGAACTTTTTTCATCCCTCTGCCCATCGATTTCAGCAGGAAAGATAGTGACCGATTTCAACCTGGTCATTGAAAATCCGGAGAAAAATACCCTGTCCGCCGTGCTGGCCACGGCCGTGCCGATTCCCGGCCAGGATGGAGCCCCATCCGGTGCTGTTGTCATCTTCCAGGATGCCTCATCAAGCTACATGTGCAACAGGATGATCCTGGACAGCATTGCTGACGGCGTGTTTACCGTTGACCGCAACTGGAAGATAACCTCCTTCAATGCCGCGGCGGAAACGATCACCGTCTGGAAAAAAGAGTATGCCATCGGTAAATTCTGCGGGGATGTCTTCCACTCCAGCATCTGCGGCAAAAGCTGCGCCATTGCCCAGAGTTTATACAGCGGCAAGCCGGTGCCCAACCGCTCCATCACCATCGGCAACATCGACGGCAGCAGGATTCCCGTCAGCATCTGCGCCTCCCCTCTCACCGACCATGAGGGCAACATCATCGGCGGGGTTGAGACATTTCGCGATCTTTCCGCGATCACCATGCTGCAGAAACAGCTGAGCAAAAGCTATACGTTTGACGAAATCATCAGCAAGAGCAGCGCCATGCAGCGCATCTTCTCCATCCTGCCGGAGATCTCCCGCAGTCCGAGTACCGTGCTGATTCTCGGGGAAAGCGGTACCGGCAAAGAGCTGGTGGCCAGGGCCATTTATCATGCCAGCACGAGAAACGACAAACCATTCGTCACCGTCAACTGCGGTGCCC
>JACQYM010000101.1 GCA_016208225.1 Deltaproteobacteria bacterium
GGTGATGACCATGACCGCCATGGCCTGGGTGAGGTCGGTGGAGGCGGGCAGCACCCGGATGCCCTTTTCGATGACCCTGGTAACCGAGGCGTTCAGATGGCTGGCCCCCTCTTTCATCATGACGCCTTCGAGCAGGGTGGACAGGTCGCTGTATTCGCTGGTCCTGCCTTCAAAGCGTTTGATGTCAACGGCGTCGAGCAGGGTCGAAAAGAGCACCCGCAGGATGCCCTGCTGGGTGACCCGGCCGACCAGCCCGCCCTGGTCATTGACCACCATCAGTTCATTGAAACCGCAGGGGCCGGGCCCGTTGATGGGGCAGAACGACCGCAGCTGCTGAATCGCCTCCCGGACCGTTCCGCTTTCCTGCAGGCAGGGAAAGTCGGAAAGGGGGAACATGATGTCTCGTACAGTCTGTTTTTCAGTACTCACAGGTTTTCTCCTTCTCGTAAATTAGCCGCAGTGGGCCTGTATTCAGTTTCCGGCCGCACGGCCCGGAAGCCCTCTTTTCTACCAGCCTTTTTCATGCAGGATCTTTTCGATCTCCTTGACGCTCTTTGACTGCAGCACAAGCATGCGCTTCTCCTTGGCCTCGCTGATCTTGTCCATCAGCTCCGTGATGTCCACCGGTTTCTCCATGAAATCCTCGGCCCCGAGCTTCATCGCCTCGGTACTGCTCTTGACCGAGCCCTTGCCGGAGAGCATGATGATCTCGGCATCCGGCTGTCTGGCCTTGATCCGTTTCAGGGTCTCCAGACCGTCGATGCCCGGCATGGCCAGATCGAGAATGATCAGGTCAAAGCTCTGACTTTCGACCCTGGCCACCGCATCCTCGCCCCTGGTGACGGTATTGACCTTCAGCCCCCTTGTCTCCAGGCGCTCGGCCAGGGTCGCCAGAAAATCCTCTTCATCGTCAACCAGCAGTACTTTGGCCTTCAATTTTTCAACCATTTCGCTTTTCCCCTCATTTTTGAATTTTCTTCAAAACTACTCATCCCATCTGTTTTTCATGTATCTCAAAACAGGCTAAATGGGCTCCGGCTGTTAATCTTTTTATGTTCTGCAGAAATGAAAGCCGCCAGGCGGCAAAAATTCGTTCCTTTCTCAACCGTGCAGCAGCTTGTACTGCACGATATAGATAAAAATGCCGGAAAAATAGCCAAGGGCAGCGAGTCCCCCGATTTTCTTGGCATACCAGAAGAAATGAATCTTCTCGAGACCCATGGCGGCAACACCCGCGGCTGATCCGATGATCAGAATGGAACCGCCGGTGCCGGCACAGTAGGCCATGAACTCCCAGAGGAAACTGTCGGTCGGGTAGGTTGCCATATCGTACATACCCATCGAGGCCGCAACCAGCGGCACATTATCGACTACGGCACTGGCCAGACCGATCATAGTGACAATAATATCCTCGCGGCCGACCGTGTTACCGAGCCACTGAGCGAGGGAAGTGAGGATGTGAGTGTGTTCAAGGGTGGCGACGGCCAGTAGGATACCGATAAAGAATACGATACAGCTCATGTCGATGCGCTTGAGGGCGGCAACCAGGGTCAGATGTTCTTTGAATTCGTCATTTTTATTACGGTGTAAAAGTTCGCCAATAAGCCAGAGGATACCGAGACCAAAGAGAATCCCCATGAAGGGCGGAAGATGAGTGATTGATTTGAAGATCGGCACAGCCACCAGACAACTGATGCCCATGGTAAACATCAGATTCTGTTCGAAAGGAGTCGTCTTGATGTCAGCGCCAATTTCACACACTTCCGGGCTGACGACCTTTCTGCCGCGCAATGCAAAGGTCAAAAAAGTCAGCGGCACAATGAGGCAAGCCAGCGAGGGCAGAAAAACCCCCTTCATGATATTGAGGGTGGTGATCTGGCCGCCGATCCACAGCATGGTGGTGGTGACATCGCCGATCGGTGTCCAGGCCCCGCCGGCATTGGCGGCAATGACGATGATACCGGCAAAGAACAGCCGGTCGTCATGGCGGTCTAGTAGTTTCTTCATCAAGGAGATCATGACGATGGTGGTGGTCAGATTGTCGAGGATGGAGCTGAGAATGATCGCCACCGAAAAGGGCATAGATCGTCCAGAGCAGACCGGCACCGATGAGAGCTGAGGCTGATTTGTTGACCTTGAGTGGATGCTCAAGGGCAATGGAGGCATAGGCAAGAACAAAAATAATTACCAGAACGGTTTGCATGACTACTCCTTTAAATAAAAATTATGCATCAAGAATGACAACCCCTTAATGCTTTTCGATATGCTCAGTAACTGTTTCATACTCCTCCTTTTCAATGTCCCTTGATCATTTCTCGAATGCTCCGCGTGGTCCGGCGTGGCGAAGCATCTCATTGCGAAAACCCTTCAACGCGTGATTTCATAAACCTGCTCCCCCTACGGTGCAAAGCAGATGCCATTTGGCGGATAGACTTTTTCTAATGCGTAACTCGTTGAAAATTATAATAATTTTTTAGCGGACAGCGGGCCGGGGCAAGGGGAGGAAGTTTTCGCCCGAGCAATGTTCGTTTCATATAGTTTCTTTTGGGTTCATTCGGGTGTTCCATTGTGTTTCCAGAAAGAACACACCTAACCGTTGGGAACGGCGTGCATGGTGCAAGTTGAGGACTGGGGCGCTGGTGCGCAGCCCCACGGAGGAGGGAGATGTGGTCAAAGGTTCGCGAAAAGGCGCCTGGAAAAATTACCCCCTGGCCGATGGCAGCGGCGCCTATGCAAACAATCCGCACCTGATGTGGCTGCTGAGAGTAGTTAGGGTGTTTTCCTAATGTTTTCCGCGTGATAAACTTTTCAAGGTTGATGGAAAATTTACCTCAGGATTTGACAAGATGTTGCCAGGCAATATATAAATATGCAATTGTCAACAATTTGTAAGGATTGCCGGGAGACTGGGATGCCATTGTCTCTCCGGCGCCTGCAAGAGCGGTTATCAGCAATTACCAAACAAGGGGGGAAAAATGAAATGGCGCATTGTCTGCTGCATGGCCCTGGCCGCAGCAATATGGACCCCGGCGGCGTATGCCGACGGTGGGGATCTTTTCCGGCAGAAATGTGGTTCCTGCCATCAGAAGGGGGGACAGGCTCCACCGGTGAACCCGGCGGACAAAGCCGCGGTTGTATGGGAGAAATTTTTTGACAGAAACCGGCACACCGTCGATCTGTCGGCAGCATTGAACGAGGCGGAGCTGAAGAGCGTCGTCGAGTATCTGCAGAAATTTGCCGCCGACAGCGACCGTCCGGAAACAGCGGCTATTCCAAAGTAAAAGGTTCATAAGGGAGATCAGAGATGAAGAAATACTTGCTGACAGCAGGAGCGCTGCTGTTGTGGTCGGGAACGGCCTTGGCGGGCGGAGCGGAGACGGTCACCATGCCGGCCGAGGCCTACAAGGCGATTATGGAGAAACTGGATGCCCTGCAGAAAAGGGTCGATGTCCTGGAAGAGGGCGGCAAGGCGGCGCCTGCCCCGGCCCCTGCCGCTGCCGTGAGCAGGGCGGAATATGACAAGCTGAGCAAGGATATCGGCAATATCTACGACACCCTGGATGAGGTGGAAACCAAGACGCTGCGGGACCGGATCAACTGGGGCGCCGAGCTGCGGACCAGGGTGGATAATTATAAGCTGTCGGAGCTTGGTCCGAGTGATGTTCAGATAAAGCCAAACAACGCATATATGCCGGGTGTCGCTGGGAGTTTTCCAATGGAGTTGGTGCCAATGGACGGCGATGATAATGACGATAACAATTGGACCAATCGCGTCCGCCTGAACATGGACGCCAAGATCAACGACACCCTGAGTTTTCACGGCAGAATGGCGGTGTACAAGAACTGGGGTGATTCGGATTACACTACCACCTCCCTGTATAACGATTTAAACAGAGTTCACCGCCCGGAAGCGAGTGGGGTCAAGCTTGACCGGGCCTATATCGACTGGGTGCCGGATTTCATCGTGCCCGTGGCCGTCACCGTCGGCCGTCATCCGTCAACCGAAGGGCCGCCGCTGGAGTACAAGGAGAACCGGCAGCGCCAGTCCACCTATCCGGGGCTGCTCTTTGATACGGAAAATGACGGCATTGTCGTTACCTTCGGCCTGGAGCGCTATACCGGCCTGAAAAACGCCGGCTGGCGTTTTGCCTATGGCAAGGGCTACCATTCCGATTCAGATGATTCCTCCAGCTTTTCCTTTTTTGATGACGAGAACGATGCCAGCGATACCAATATGTACGCCACCTTTCTGGAAAGCGAGATCCCGTGTCTGGACAACAGCCTGATGGTGCTGAGCTATGCCCATATGACCGAATTGCCCAGTTCATTCCTTGGGTCGGATTCACCTATCAATGTGGGGGATATGGATCTGTACGGTATCCATATGCAGGCATCTAATTTCCTTAACTCACGGTTTGATATCTTCGCATCCTGGGCAGCGAACAAAAGTGATGGCAACGGTAAATTCGTTGATTTCTCACCGTATGTTGGCACAGCTATCCCGACGATGGGGCTGCTGTCCACCGACGGCACCGAAGACCGCACCGGTTCCAGCATCTTCGCCGGTCTGCGCTACACCGTGCCTTTTACCCCGCTGCGCGATCCGAAAATCGGTTTCGAGTATAACCACGGTTCCAAATACTGGATGAGCATGACCATGGCCAGCACCGAGATGTTCAACAAGCTGGCCACCCGCGGCGATGCGTATGAGTTCTACTACATCCAGCCGGTGAACGAGAATCTCTTCTTCCGGGCCGGCTATACGTTCATCGATTATGCGTATACGGGCAGCGGTTCGCACCTGGGACAGCCCGCGGAAACGGATGCCGAACTGGACAACTATTATCTGCTGATGGATGTCCGTTTCTAGCCGCAATACCGTTCACTTTAGCGTACGCGTATAAGCTGCGCCGTCACCCCGGCGAAGGCCGGGGTCCAGAATTGCTTCATAATGACTGGATTCCGGCCTTCGCCGGAATGACGATCCAAAGCTTGTGGCCATGGGAAGCAGCTTAAGAAGTGAACAGCATACCAACCGGCAGCCCGTTGATGTGACTGACCGGGCAGACCGGCAACAGACCGCCCATTTGTTTCCATGGGCGGTCTGTTGTTTTTGCAGTGCCCCTTTGCCACCGGAGTTCAACACAAGATGAACAACTTTCAATCACGATTTTCTTTCCGCGGCTCGCTGAAGCTGAAAATCCTTTTTCCGTCATGCCTCGTCATCTTTTTCCTCATCGCCATCGCCTCCCTGAGTTACCGGAATTTTCACGCGCTGGGGGCAACGGTTTCCGACATTATCCAGAGTTCGGAGCAGACATTGACCGCGGAAAACAGGTTGACGGTCCTCATCGGCCAGACCCAGCAGACGGCGAGCCGCTATTTTTATTTCACCGCCGCGGCTGACCGGGATGAGGCGAAAA
>JACQYM010000141.1 GCA_016208225.1 Deltaproteobacteria bacterium
CATCTATCCGGCCCGGAGCCAGCTCGCGGTCCAGGGTGCCTCGGGCGTAACTCTGCAGAAAACGGTCCAGGGTGGCATCCAGGACAAAGAGCACCACCTCAGGCGCGATGTCCCGGCGCAGGGTGCCGCTCTCCTGCCCGGCCCGGCACAGGGGTCCGAAATATTCCCGGGAAAAAAGGCGTACACGGACGAGCAGCTGTTCCCGGCCGGGCACATCCTGCTCAAAAAGCACCCTGAGATAAATCTGAAAAAAATCAGGGTAACGATCGATAAACGCCACCCCGGCCAGCAGCACCCGCCGCACCTGGCTGAAAAAATCCTTGCCGTCCCCGGCCTCCGTCTCCCTGACCGTTTTTTTTACCAGCCGGGTAAAAAGCTCAAAGATATAGACAAAAAGTTCTTCCTTGTTATGGAAGTACTGGTAGAGCGACCCCTTGGCAATACCCGCCGACCGGACAATCGTATTGATGCTGGCCTTCCGGTAGCCGTGCCGGGCAAATTCATGTACCGCCGCGGCCACGATTTTCTCGCGTTTTTCCGGGGGCAGGTTGCTGAATGTCACTTTTGACAGAGTCTGTTCCTTGTTCATGATGTGACCAGGTGGTCATAATAGCCCGGCGCAGAAAAATTATCAATAAAAAATTTTTTCATCGTTTCTTCATCTTGTTGGTGTATAAAAGACAGCAAAATGTTTAACCAGCTACCTATTGATGAATTCGTTAAAAGGCTATTTTCACCACAGAGCACACAGAGATCACAGAGAAAATATTTTTAATTACAATCAGTTATCTCTGATGGCTCTGTGCTCTCCGTGTTAACTGCAGTTTTTACGACCCAACTAACTATTCGCCAGGAAACAGTGCATGCGAAACAGCTTTCTCCCCTTTTCCAAGCCATCCATCAGCGAGGAGGAAATCGAGGCCGTGGCCCGGGTGCTGCGCTCCGGCTGGATCACCACCGGCCCGAAAAGCGCCGAGTTTGAAGAGACATTCAGCCGTTACTGCGGTGCTCCCGGCGCCGTGGCCCTCTGCTCGGCCACGGCCGGCATGCACCTGCTGCTGGAAGCACTCGGCATCGGTCCGGGGGATGAGGTGATCACCCCTTCCATGACCTGGGTCTCCACCGTCAATATGATCGTGCTCCGCGGCGCCACCCCGGTCTTTGCCGATGTGGACCGTGACACCCTGATGGCCGGAGCCGAGCAGATAAAGCCCTGCATCACGGAGCGCACCCGGCTCATCGTGCCTGTCCATTTTGCCGGGGCCGCGGCGGACATGGACCCCATCCGCCGGCTGGCCGCCGAGCATGCCGTCATGCTGGCCGAGGATGCGGCCCATGCCGCCGGCACCGAGTATAAGAAGAAAAAAATCGGCGCCGTCGGCACCACCATTTTTTCCTTTCATCCCATCAAGAACATCACCACCGGCGAAGGCGGCATGTTCTGTGCCGATGATCCCGAGCTGCTGGCCGCCATCCGCCGTCTGAAATTTCACGGTCTCGGCGTTGACGCCTATGACAGAAACAGCCAGGGCCGCAGCCCCCAGGCGGAGGTGCTGGCGCCGGGCTTCAAGTACAACCTGACCGACATGGCCGCCGTGCTCGGGCTGGGCCAGCTCGCCCGGCTGGACGACTTCATCGCCAGACGGACCGCCCTTGCCACCCATTACCGCGAACTGCTCGCCGAGGTGGACGAGATCATGCCGCTCAGCGTCCCCGCTTATGAGATGCGACATGCCTGGCATCTCTTTATTGTCCGCCTCGACACGGACCGGGCCGGCATGAGCCGCAACAGTTTCATGGAGGAGCTTAAAAAAAGAAACATCGGCACCGGCATCCATTTCCTGGCGGCCCACACCCAGAAATACTACCGCGACACCCTCAGCCATGTGCTGGGCACGCTGCCGAACACGGAGTGGAACTCGGCAAGAATCTGTTCCCTGCCCCTGTTCCCGGCCATGAGCATGGAAGACGTGGAAGATGTGGTCAAGGCGATCAAGGAGGTTTTGGCAAAATGAGCGATCCGGCGTTCTCCGTGGTCATTCCCGTTTATAACGAAGCGGCATGTCTTGATGAACTGGTCAGCCGCACACTCGCCGCCTGCCGCGGCACCAAAGAAACCTTTGAGCTGATCCTGGTGGATGACGGCAGCCGGGACGCTTCGGCCGAGATGATCAGCCGGGCGGCTGACCGGGATCCCGAGGTGGTCGGCGTGCTCCTCAACCGCAATTACGGCCAGCATGCCGCCGTATTCGCCGGTTTCGGCCAGAGCCGGGGCCGCATGGTCATCACCCTGGATGCCGATCTGCAGAACCCGCCGGAGGAGATCCCGAAGCTGCTGCAGGAGATGAACAAGGGGTATGACGTGGTGGGCACGGTGCGCCGCAACCGGCAGGACAGCCTGTTCCGCAAAATGGCCTCGGCCCTGGTCAACAAGGCGGTGCGCCAGGCGACCGGGGTGCTGATGCACGATTACGGCTGCATGCTGCGCGCCTATCGGCGTCCCATTGTCGATGCCATGCTGCAATGCCGGGAACATTCCACCTTCATTCCCATACTGGCCAACAGCTTTGCCAGAACCACCACCGAGATCGAGGTGGGCCACGCCGAACGGAGCAAGGGCGAGTCAAAATACAGTCTGTTCAAACTCATCTCCCTGCAGTACGATCTGCTCACCTCCATGTCCACCTTCCCGCTGCGCCTTCTCTCGCTGCTGGGGACCATCATCGCCGCCTGCGGCGTCGGCTTCGGTGTCTTCCTCATGATCATGCGCCTCGCCTATGGCGCGGCCTGGGCCGCCGAAGGGGTATTCACCCTGTTTGCCGCCCTCTTCGTGCTGATCGGCGCCCTCTATCTGGCCCTGGGGCTGCTCGGCGAATACATCGGCCGCATTTACCACGACGTGCGCAGCAGGCCGCGCTATTTCATCCAGGAGATCCGGGGGCGCGACCGGGAAGTGAAGAGTGCCGAAAATGCCGAAAGCCCCTGATAATTGTCTATTCCTAACCCGCATCACCGCAAGCGGAAACAACAACCCATGAAAGTCTCGCGGGGTAGGAGCGGGCCATGCCCGCGATTGAGATAGCCGCCAATGCCGCAGGTCGCGGGCATGGCCCGCTCCTACGTCCCTGTCGGCACAACAAGACAGAAAAGAGACTTTCGGATAAACAGACTATACACGTAACACCAACCTCGTCCATCAGGAGTTATATTATGAAAGCAATCGTTCTTGCCTATCACAACATAGGCTGCGCCGGCATCAGAGAGCTGCTGGCCAATGGTTTCGACATCCAGGCGGTCTTCACCCACCCGGATGACCCCAAAGAAAATCAATGGTTTGAATCGGTGGCCGAACTGGCCGCGGAAAAAAACCTGACGGTCTTTGCCCCGGAAAACATCAACCACCCCCTCTGGGTGGAGAGGATCACGGAGCTGCAGCCGGATATCATTTTTTCCTTTTATTACCGCAACATGGTCGGCCCGGCCATCCTGGCCATTCCGCCGGCCGGTTGCCTGAATCTGCACGGCTCTCTCCTGCCCCGCTACCGCGGCCGCTGTCCGGTGAACTGGGCCCTGATCCACGGGGAAAGCCAGACCGGCGTCACCCTCCATTACATGACCCCCAAACCAGACGACGGCGACATCGTCGGTCAGAAAAAGGTGGACATCAGCCCGGAGGACACGGCCCTTACCCTGCACAGCAAAATGACCATCACAGCCAAGGAGCTGCTGGAGGAGCTGCTGCCTGACATCAGGGACGGCAAAGCGCCCCGCACTGCCCAGGAGCACCAGTTGGCCAGCTACTTCGGCGGCCGCGGGCCGGATGACGGCGAAATCGACTGGAACAGGCCGGCGGCGGCGGTCCACAATCTGGTGCGGGCCGTCACCCGCCCTTATCCGGGCGCCTTCAGCTTTCTGCGCAACCGCAAATGCTTCTTCTGGTCGGTGCGGCCGGTGGACCGGGAGGACGCGGTCACCCCCGGCACGGTTCTGTCCAGTGATCCGCTCATCATCCGCTGCGGCAGCGGCTCCATCCAGGTGCAGGCCGGGCAGAGCGAAGGCGGGGTCTATGTGAGCGGCGCCCAGCTGGCCGCCGAACTGAACCTGGTGCCCGGTCTGCGCTTCGGCCGCATGATCTCGGGCCAGATCGAGCAGAAACGCAAGAAACATGTGCTCATCCTCGGCGTTGACGGCTTTATCGGCAACCACCTCAGTGACCGGCTGTTGGACAGCGGCAACTATGAAGTGCACGGCATGGA
>JACQYM010000142.1 GCA_016208225.1 Deltaproteobacteria bacterium
CGGCAGCCCAGGCCATGGCCGCCGCGGCCAGGGCGTTGCTGACATTATGGTCCCCCAGGCAGCGCATGCTGATTCGCATTTTCTCGCTGCCGATGTGCAGGGTGAAAAGCATGCCTTCTTCGCCGAGGTTGCGCACATGGGTGGCCCGCACGAACGCCCGGCGGCTCCTGCCGAAGGTGATCTGTACCTGGCTGCACTGGCGGGCCAGGGCACTGACCCGTTTGTCATCAATATTGACACAGAATTTGGCCCATGACTTGCCGCCCTGGAACAGTTCGCCCTTGGCCCTGGCAACTCCCTCAATGGAATGCAGCCCGGCCAGATGGGCGCTCTGGATGTTGATGATGCAGGCAATGTCAGGATCGGCGATTTCGGTCATCCGGGCAATTTCCCCCGGCCGGTTCATGCCCATCTCCAGCACCGCCACATCATGGCTCGCATCCACCCTGAGCAGGGTCAGCGGCAGGCCGATCTGGTTGTTGAGGTTGCCCTCTGTCTTCAGCACATTGTATTCCTCTTTGAGGATGGCGGCGCACATCTCCTTGACCGTGGTCTTGCCCGAGCTGCCGGTAAGGGCGATGACCTGCAGGTTGCTCATGGACGCCCGGCGGTAGGCGGCGAGATCGCCGAGCGCCTGCAGCGTATCGGCAACAAGAATTACCGGCACGGGCAGCGGTTCCTCCACCATGGTCGAGACGATGATGCCGGCCGCCCCCTTTCGTACCGCCTCCCTGACAAACTGCCGGCCGTCAAAATTCTCCCCGGACAGGGCCAGAAAGAGGTCCCCCGGCTGCAGGGAGCGCGTATCGGTGGAGATGGCCCTGAATTTTGCCTCCGGCGAGCCGGAGACAAAGCGTCCGCCTGTGGCCAGCAGCACCTGGCTCAGGGTCCAGACCGGGTCCTGCACCGTGTTGAACCCGTAGCCGAAATCACCGGCCGGCCGGCCGGCTGCCAGCCGGCTGCAATCTTTTTCCGTGCCTCGTCCGAGCTCTATCATCTTTCTCTCCTATGCCGCCTGCCTGGCCATTTCAAGCTGTTCTTTCGCCTGCTGCCGGTCATCAAAGAACAGCCTCCTGTTTCCGATGATCTGATAGCACTCATGCCCCTTGCCGCTGATCAGCACCACGTCCCCCGCCTGCGCGCCGCTGATGGCGATGCGGATCGCCGCGGCCCGCTCCTCGATGACATCGTAGCCTTTCTGCCCCGGGCTCTGCATCAGCTGCGCGCCCTTGACTCTCGGCACCTTTTCCTGTTCTATCCCCTGCACAATTTCCGCCATGATCGTCTGGGGCGGCTCGCTGCGCGGATTGTCCGAAGTGACCAGCAGCACATCGGCCAGCCGGGCCGCCACCCCGCCCATCAGCGGCCTTTTGCCCTTGTCCCGGTCGCCGCCGCAGCCGAAAACGACAATCAGCCGGGCCGGTTTAAGCTCCCGCAGGGTCAGCAGTACATTTTCCAGGGCATCCGGGGTATGGGCATAGTCGACGAACACGGTTGCCAGCTCTTTGCCCGCCGACCGCCTGTCGCTCTCCGGCGCCACTCTTTCCAGCCGGCCCGGCACGCCCGTCACCCCGGCAACCCCCCGGCAGATGGTGTGCAGATCATACCCCAGGGCCAGGCCGCTGCCGATGACGCCCAGCAGATTTTTCAGATTGAAGGCCCCCACCAGCGGACTCCGCAGGGAGTACTGTTCATCGGGGGTGACAATATCCGCTGCAATGCCCTGCAGATCAAAGCGGAAATTGCGGGCCTGCACCAGTCCGCAGCCGATGCCGCAGGTGAGGAAAGGCCGATTGCCCGCGGTCAGTACCTGCACCAGCCGCCTGCACCACAGCTCATCGCCCGGGGTTTCTCCTTCCGTCGGGCCGAGCACCACCACCCCTTTGCCCCCCACTTTCAGATACGAGGTGAACAGCTTCTCCTTCTCGGAAAAATAGTTTTCCATACTGCCGTGAAAGTCGAGATGGTCCCTGGTCATATTGGTAAAAAGCGCCACATCAAACCGAATGCCGTTCACCCTGTGGCGGGCCAGGGCATGGGAGGAAACCTCCATGGCCACATGGGTCACCCCGGCCTCCGCCATCCGGTGCAGGGTCTGCTGCAGCTCCACCGGCTGCGGGGTGGTCAGGACCGCGGGCGATTCAAAGCCGGCTTAACGGATGCTCACCGTGCCGATTACCCCGGGCGAGCCGCCCGTGGCCCGAATCAGCCCCTCCAGCAGGTAGGTGCAGGTTGTTTTGCCGTTGGTGCCGGTGATGCCGATCATCTTCAGCCGGCGGCAGGGGTAATCAAAGAAGGCGGCTGCCACATGGCCCAGGGCCGCGGCGGTATCCGCCACGGTAATGACCGGTACGGCGCATGCCTCCGTATAGTCACGGGAGGCGAGCACTGCCGCGCAGCCGCCGGCCACCGCGGCATTGATAAAGCGATGGCGGTCCACCGTGTCCCCGGTCACCGCCACAAAAAGCATGCCCGGCTGCACCTGGCGGGAATCATCCGTAACTCCGCATACCTCAAGGTCAAGCACCTCCTGCCGGCAGGTAACGTCAAGCGCGGTAAAAAGCTCGCCCAATCTTTTCTGCAGCGTCAGCCCCATGGCTTACCTTTTCGCCTCTGCCTTTAAAACCACCAGACTCCCCTCCGCCACCTTGCTGCCGGGGACGGGATGCTGTTTTTTCACAATGCCGGACCCTTCGATCACAACTTTCACATCAAAACGGTTCAGTTCCTGCATGGCCTTGCGGATACTCATGCCGCGGACATCAATCATTTTTTCCGCATCAACCTTGCCGGCCGCCGTCACATCGAAACCCATCAGCTTGTTTTTCATCAGCCAGCGCTGAAAGATCTCCTGCCGGGATATCGACTCGGCCGCGCCATTGCCGGCCGCCTTCTGCCGGTGCAGTTTCAGGGCCGCCTGCAGCAGGGATTCGGCATGCTGCCTGACCGCGGAAGATTTCGTCAGATCGATTGGCGCATCATCAACCACGATGAGCATCACCAGTTCCGGGTTGGCCAGCGGCACGGCGGCCAGGGCCAGTACGTCGCAATGGGGAAGCACCTTCACTTCCGGTTTGCTCCCCTCATCCTGTTTGGCCTTATCGGCCGCGCTTGCCGCCGCGGCGGCCTGCGGCGGTGCCTCTGCCGGGGCGGGCTGAGCCGGCTCAACCCCAGCGGTCTGGTCCGGCAGAGCGACGGCCGGCTGCAGAATTTCGGCAAAAAACAGCTGCCCCGCGGCGCGTGATCTTTCCCGTAAAAAAAGAACAAGGTCCCGGCTCGTCTCCGGGCCGATGACCTTGTTCTCCTGCTGGGGCCAGGGCCATTCCTCCGTTTTCCCGTCCGCGGCAAGCGTGGCCTTTAAAAAATGCGGCGACACCCCAGTGCCGCCGTTTACCAGCGCCGCAAAACCGCAGAGCAGCCCGATCCCCGTATCCCGGCCGCCATTATCGCCGGGCAGGTCCACCGTGCACGGCCCTGCCCGGCCGACGATTTTCCCGAAAGCGGAAAAATCATTCGTGCCGCCTTCCGTTGCCTGCTGCCTGGCCAGGAGCGCGGCCAGCCATTCCGTGGCATAGGTTCCGTCCGGCAGCGCCACCCATGGCGATTTCGCCTGTGCCGCCGGTCCCTGTTTCGCGGCTTTTACCTCTCTCATTTTTTTCATCAGGCGCGGCTCAAGGGGCTTGATGTTTTCGGGGGTGACTTCTTCAACGGCGGCGGCCTCGGCCTGTCCCTGTTCCAGGTCGGCCGCCGCCTTGAACAGCAGGGCCAGCGGTCCCGGATTGATGGTCCCGGCAAACATCCGCTCCTCTCTTTCCTGACCGTTTGCCGATCCTGCCTGCAGGCCGCCGAAAGCGGGCAGCCGGACATAGGAGAGAATCTCGCCGCCCGCCGCATCCATCACCAAGGCGCTGACCCCGGACAGATCCTCACCAGCCGGGTCGTTTGCCTTCAATTCATTGAGCAGTTCCGTCATCTCCTGCTCCATGAGCTGCTGGATGCCCGCATCCAGGGTAAGGACAAGGCCCTTGCCTTTTCCGCCCGCCGTTACCGCTTCGGGCTCCATGGCCCCGCCGAGGAGCAGATTATCATAAAAGAGTTCGATGCCTGATAATCCATGCCCGTCCTTTACCTCGCCGACAATGTGCGCCGTATTTGCCCGGTTCGGCGCAAACCGCTGTTCCTGCTCATAAAAATAAACTCCCGGAAGATTTAAAGCCGCAACCGAGGTTGCCTTCTCAGGAGAAATATTCTTTACCACCCACTTGTATGTCCGCTGCGCTTTCAACTCTTCCAGCACATCTTTCTCTTCCAGACTCAATGTTTCGGCCAGCAGGGCAACCGTCCTCTCGATATTGTCAAACTCCAGGGGTTTGACATAGATCGAATCCACCTTGAAGCTGATGGCAAGCTCGCGAAGATTACGGTCATAAATATTTCTGCGCCTGACTTCCTCCTTTTTTTCCGGCGGAACGGGAGGCACTTCTTCTTTTATTTCACTTTCCGCCGGCACACTCTGCTCAGGCGCGGGTTCGCCGGAAAAAAGAAACCAGGCGGCGACCAGGAGGAAGATGACCCCAAGGACGGCATAAATCCGCAGCCTGACGACCTTCTTTTTCCTCTCCTCATCCTCTCTGAATCCCCCTACCCCCCGCAGGTTTCTGCCGAACGAATCCTTACCGCCCTTCATGGCGCCGGCACCCGGACAATGACGCCGCCGCCGGCACTCTGTTCGACCGAGGGGAAAAGGCCCAGTTTTGCCGCGGCAACCTTTTCAATGCGCTTTCTGTCATACAGCTGGTTCTGCTCAGTCTGCAGATTCGTGCTCACCTGCAGCAGGGCATGTTTTTCACCCCGTTCCGCGGTC
>JACQYM010000102.1 GCA_016208225.1 Deltaproteobacteria bacterium
AAAGCCGTTGTAAAAAAATAACATGGCCATGTTATTTCGTAACGGCTCCTAAAAACCAAAAACCGGCGCCACGCAAATTCATGTCGGGTTACGGCGATAAGGCCGCCTAACCCGACCTACGGCTGACCCGATAGAGGGCTAAGAGAAATATTTTTAATTACAATTAGTTATCTCTGTTGGCTCTGTGCTCTCTGTGCTCTCCGTGGTTAATTCCCCTCTTTCCCGCTGTTAAATCCGCAATCCCCAATCCGCAATCAAAAAAAATCATCTAATTCTCTTGACATAATCAGGAAGGAGGAGCATTCTATTATGTGTATATGCACATAACTTCCCCAAACATTCTAAGGTGCCTGCGGGCCACAGAGGAGGATGGGTCATGAAAGTCGCGGTCAGTTCCACCGGAAAAGAGCTTGAGTCTGCGGTTGACCAGAGATTCGGCAGAGCGGATTACCTGGTTATCGTCGATACTGAAACAAAAGCCATTGTGCAGGTTGTCGATAACCTGGCGGCAAGAGAGGCGGCCCATGGCGCCGGCATCAACGCCGCCGCCGAGATTGCCCGGGCCGGGGCCCGGGCGGTTCTGACCGGTTATGTGGGGCCGAAGGCGGCGGCGGTCTGTGAAAAGGCGGGCATCATGATGGTCAATGGGGCGGAGGGAACGGTGCGCGCGGCGGTGCAGCGTTTTATCGACACGCATCCCGGGCAGGCAGTCGGACCTGCCTCTCCGGCAAGCCGGCGCGCGGCTGCCACATCGCTCCCCGCCGGCGGCGCCATGCGCCAAGGCCGGGGGCTGGGCGGCGGTCGCCGGCGGGGCCAATGTGACGGGCAGGGCAGAAACCGGCAGGGCCGGTGAGGAGGTCCTGGTGAAAATTGCCATTGCCAGCGGCAAGGGGGGGACGGGCAAAACCACGATTGCCGTGAGCCTTGCCCTAGTCGCCGGGGAAAATGTCCAGTACCTGGACTGCGACGTGGAGGAGCCGAACGGCCATCTCTTTCTGAACCCGGCCTTGGGGGCAAAAAGGCAGGTTCATCTGGCCGTGCCCCGGCTTATTGCCGAGCGCTGCACCGGCTGCGGCCAATGCGGTGACCTGTGCCGGTTCAATGCCATCAAGGTGTTCGGCGCGACGGTCATGGTCTTTGCCGATCTCTGCCACTCCTGCGGCGGCTGTTTTCTGGTCTGTCCGGAAAAGGCCCTGGCTGAAGAAAAACGGTTGGTCGGGGTGGTGGAGAAGGGCAAATCCGGCTCCATCGCCTTTGTCCATGGCCGGCTGCGGGTGGGTGAAGCCATGGCCGTGCCCCTTATCCGGGCGGTAAAGGAGGAGAGCGCCGCGCATGGATTAATCATCATGGATGCCCCGCCGGGCACCTCCTGTCCCTTGGTGGCAACCGTCACCGATGCCGATTATATCCTGCTGGTCACGGAGGCCACCCCTTTCGGCCTGCATGACCTGCAGCTGACGGTGGGTGTGCTGCGTCAGCTTGGCCGCCCCTTCGGCGTCATCATCAACCGGTCCGACCTGGGGGACAGCCGGACGGAAAAGTGGTGTACGACGGAAAATATCAGGGTGCACATGAAGATCCCCTTTGCCCGCAGAATTGCCGAAGGCTATGCGGCCGGCCAGCCGCTCTTGGCAAGTTGTCCGGAGTTGCGCGATCCCTTTGTCAAGCTGCTTAAGGAGCTGCAGTCATGAAACAAATCCTGCTGTTAAGCGGCAAGGGCGGCACCGGCAAAACCACCATTACCGGAGCCCTGGCCGCCTTGATCCCCAATAAGGTAATGGCGGACTGTGATGTGGATGCCGCTGATCTGCACCTTATTCTGGCCCCGCGCCTCCGGGCGGAGCACGAATTCTGGTGCGGAGTGGAGGCTGAAATTGACGGGTCGCGCTGCAGCGGCTGCGGCACCTGTGCGGCGCTGTGCCGGTTCCAGGCCTTGGTTCCGGAGGATACGGCGCGGCTGCTGCCCTTTGCCTGTGAAGGATGCGGCGTCTGCGCCCATTTCTGCCCCGAGGGGGCCATCACGCTGCGCGACAAGATGAGCGGCGTCTGGTTTATTTCCGATACGGACCATGGCACCATGGTGCATGCCCGGCTCGGCATCGGCCAGGAAAATTCGGGCAAGCTGGTCAGTCTGGTGAAGCGGCAGGCTGCGGAACTGGCAGAAGAGCAGGGGGCCGACTGGCTGCTGGTGGACGGACCGCCCGGCATCGGCTGTCCGGTCATCGCCTCCATGTCCGGCGTCAATTTTGTGCTGCTGATCACCGAACCTACCCGCTCCGGTCTGCATGATCTGCGGCGGGTGGCCGAGCTGGCCCGCCATTTCAAGGTGCCGGCCGGGGTCTGCATCAACAAGTGGGATCTGCATCCGGCAACCAGTGACTTAATAACCAGGGAGTGCGAACTCATCGGGCTGCCGCTCATCGGCCGCATCCCCTTTGATCCCGCGGTGGTGGAGTCGCTGGTGCAGGGGGTGCCGCTTCCCGTCTGCCGGCCCGCCGCCCCGGCAACCCAGGCAGTGAGCGAACTGTGCCGCCTGCTCCTGCAGAGATGCGGCCCGCCCTGAAATGTCAAAAAAAAGGCTGCGGGAACCTCCGCAGCCTTCGAGATTTCCTCCCTGCCGCCTTTTGCTCAGCCCGCGGAGGCCCGGATAATGAGCAGAGGCCGATCAACCCGCTGCAGGACGCCCGCGGCCACGCTGCCGTAGAAAACCCGGCCCAGACCGCTACGGCCGTGGCTGGCCAGGGCGATCAGGTCGGCGTTTTCCTTGCCGGCCACGGCGATGATCGCTTCAACCGGCGGGCCCTGCATGACCGTCGTACTTACCCCGATACCCTTCTTTTCCAGTTTCGCCTCTACTTCCTTGAGGTACGACTCCGCGGTTTTGATCTGCTGCGTCATGTCGGTATCCTTCTGCACCACGGCGGAAATTTCCAGGTCGCCGGTGTAGACGAGTTTCTGTTCGACACAGGTGAGCAGAATAATCTTTGCCCCCAGCTTCCCGGCCAGTTCCTCGACATGACTTAAAATTGCTTCAGCGCGTTTGGATCCATCAAGAGGTACTAATATGGTGTTGTACATGGCTGGCTCCTTCTCCAATGAATGAAATATGATTCCGTTGCAGGGGATATCCCTTGGTTCCGGTTTGACATCGCAGCTCGACTTTTCCCTGACCAGATTACATTTTTTTTCCTGTTTTTTCAATTTTTTACCGCCGAAAGGCAAAAGCGGCGGGCAAAGGCCGTTTAGCTGTTATGGTAAAAATAGTATGCAAATCACGATCACGCGTCAAGGGGAGAGTCGGGCTTCCCCCATAAGGATAGCATCGGCTTTTGTTCCTGGTATGCGGATGGCCATGTTATTTTTTTACCACCGCTTAGTTAGCCCTGTGCGCTCTGGCCGCTCTGTGGTAAAATTTCAGTATTTGCGATAATCAATGGTGGAAAGGCGAAAAGATGAAGCGAAATCCCATGACCAAAAAGCAGCTTGAGCAGGAGCTGGCCGACATGCGGCGTTCTTTTCAGGAGCTGGAAAAATGCCGGGCCGCGCTGGAAAAGAGCAAGGATGAGTATGAAAAGCTTTTTGAGGCGGCGCCGGATGCCATCGTTTTTGTCAACCGGCAGGGAAAGATCGTACTGGTCAATGCCCAGCTTGAGGAGATGTTCGGCTATGCCCCCGGCGAGCTGGTCGGCCGGGAGCTGGGCGTGCTCATCCCGGAACGCTACCGCGCCAGGCATGCGAAGTATGTTGCCCACTACTTTGAAAAGCCGGGGTCGCGGCCCATGGGGGTTATTTTCGAAATCTACGGCCTGCGCAAGGACGGCGTGGAGTTCCCGGCCGATATCAGCCTCAGCTGCCTGCAGCTGGATGAGGAAACATTGACCGCGGCGTCGGTACGCAATATCACCGAGCGCAAACTGATCGAAAAAAAACTGGAGCATAATTATCATATCCAGCGGGTGACAAGCGAGGTGTTGAAAATCGCCCTGGAGCCCTTGTCCCTGGTGGAGCAGCTTGACCGCATCCTTGATCTTGCCCTGACCATTCCCCATCTGGCCCTGCAGTCAAAGGGGGGGATCTGTCTGATCGAGGAAGAGACCGGCGATCTGGTGATGAAAGCGGTCCGCGGTTTTGCCCCGTCGGAGCAGCCGCCGTGCCTGCGCATTGCCCAGGGCAGGTGTCTGTGCGGCAAGGCGGTGGTCACCGGCAAGGTCATTTTCAGCGACTGTGTTGAGGAGGGACACGAGGCCGGGGCGGGCCTGCCCTTTCCCCACGGCCACTACTGCATCCCGATCATCGCCGGGACCAGGACCCTGGGGCTGATCAACGTCTTTGTCAAGGAGGGCCACAAGAGAAGGGAGTCGGAGGAAGAGTTTCTCGTGGCCATTGCCAATGCCCTGGCCGGCATCATTGAACGGCATCGGGCGGATGAGGAAAAAATAAGGCTGCAGGAACAGCTGATGCAGGCGGAGAAGCTGGCCGCCCTCGGCCGGCTGACCGCCAACGTGGCCCATGAGATCCGCAATCCCCTCACCGCGGTGGGCGGCTTTGCCCGGCGGCTGCATAAAAGCGTGCAGCCGGGCGGCCGGGAAAAGGAGTATGCCGACATCATCGTCACGGAAGTGGGCCGGCTGGAAAAGATATTGAATAATGTCCTGCTCATCTCCAGGGATGCGGAGCTGGAGAAGGGCAATCACGATATCCACAACCTGCTCGATGAAATTCTGCGCCATTACGGGCCATTGTGCCGGGAGCGGTCGATCGAGGTGAGCAAATCATACCGCATCACCCTGCCGGATATTCTGATTGACCGGGAGCATGCGCGCGAAGCGATCATGCATGTGGTGGGCAATGCCGTGGATTCCATGCCCACGGGCGGCAGCCTGACGATCAGCACCGCTGATGAGAGCGTCGAGGGGCGGCCCTTTGTGGATGTCGCCATCCGGGACAGCGGCAAAGGGATTCCGGAGGAACTGCAGAAGATGATCTTTGAACCCTTCTTCACCACCAAAGGCCCGCAGAAGGGAACGGGCCTGGGGCTTGCCATCGCCAAAAAGGTGATGGAAGACCATGGCGGGTCCATCCGGGTCAAAAGCAGGATCGGGGCCGGAACCACACTGCATCTGCTGTTCCCGGCGGCGGCCGCTGTACCTGGAGACGGAAAAGAGCAGACCGAAGATTGAGAATGCCGATCATCCGGGTGGCGGTTGAACTGCCGCTGTAACCGGTCAAGATGTGTGACAAGGAAGAGTTGATCCCATGCAAAAAATTGCGGAAAACGATGAGAGTCTCAAGGAAATCAGCATCCTGAAGGGTGCGGTGGAAAACACCAACGAGGCCTTTGTGACCATTGACAAGGACTCCACGGTCATCTTTTTCAACAAGGCGGCGGAACGGATGTTCGGCTACTGCCGGAAGGATGTGATCGGACGGGATCTGGCCCTGATTCTGGGACCGGCCTGCCGGGAGGGCCATCAGCGGGCGGTCGATCATTATGTGCAGACGAAAAAGGCGAAGCTGATCGGCCATGAGACCGAGTTTCAGGCCATGCGCAAAAACGGTGAGACATTTCCCGCCTCCATCTCCTTTTCCGTGACCACGATCAGCGACGCCTTTTATTTCACCGGCATTGTCCGGGAACTTACCGAAACAAAGGCGCTGCATGCCCAGGTCGTCCAGGCGGAGCGGCTGGCGGCCCTGGGGCAGATGGTGGCGGAGATCAGCCACGAGATCAAGAATCCCCTGACCATGATCGGCGGTTTTGCCCGGCAGCTGCTCAGAAAGATCAGCGGCGAAAAGGAGAAGGCCAAACTTGATGTGATCGTCATGGAAGTGGAGCGGCTGGAACACCTGCTGTCCGATCTCAAGGACCTGTACCGGCCGCGGCAGCTCAAGCTGATCAAGGTTGATATTGACGAATTGCTGCAGGAGGTCTGTTCCCTGGCCCGGGAACATATCAAAAACAGCACGATCGCCATTCATTTCGATGCCGGCGCAGGTATCAAGATGGTGGACGCGGATCGGGACAAACTGAAACAGGTCCTGCTGAATGTGGTAAAAAACAGCACCGAGGCCCTGGCCGGCGGCGGCACTGTTTCCGTGGTATCGGAAGCGGCGGGCGAGAACATCCGCATCTCGGTGATTGATGCCGGCATGGGGATACCCGCCAGTATGCGGGAGAAGATCTTTTCCCCGTTTTTTACCACCAAGGAATACGGCACCGGGCTCGGCCTCTCCATCTCCAAAAGAATTGTCGATGAGCACCCGGGCGGCATATTTTCCCTGGAAAGCGAGGAGGGGAAGGGGACCACCGTCACCATCACCCTGCCGAGCCATACCGGCCCCTGCATGCTGTCGGTTGACCGGGAAAGGGATTAATGTCAGCAACCGCGCTGGAAACGAGGATGTCCCTTGGCTGAAACCATCACCGGAAAAAGCGGGCCGCGTTTTACCCTGCCCTCCCTTACCCTGCTGCTGCCCTATTTCCGCCGCTACGGCCTGCGCCTGGCCGGGGGCGTTGCGGCCCTGCTCGGCGTGGACTTCCTGCAGCTCTGGATCCCGCGCTTTATCAAAAGGGCGGTGGATGAACTTGGCAATGGCACTGCCACGGTGCCCGGACTTTTGCGGTACGCCGGCATGATTCTGCTGATTGCCCTGGGCATCGCCGTCTGCCGTTTTGCCTGGCGCTATCTGGTGATCGGCTTTTCCCGCCTGCTGGAGCGCGACCTGCGGGACCGGCTGCTCTCCCATCTGCTGACCCTGGACCGCGTCTTTTTTCAGCGCCACACCACGGGCGAGATCATGGCGCTCACCACCAACGATCTGTCCGCGGTGCAGCTCGCCTGCGGCATGGGGTTGATCGCCTTTGTCGATGCCGTGGTCATGACCATGGCCGCCCTGGCCTTCATGGCCTACATCCACCCGCTGCTCACCCTGATCGCCGTGGCGCCCATGCCGGTGCTGGTGGTGGCCACCCGGCTGCTGTCGGCCAAGGTGCATAAGCGCTTTAAAAAGGTGCAGGAACAGTTTGAAAAGCTGACCGAGTTCGCCCGCAGCACCCTGAACACCATCGGCCTGATCAAGGCCTATACCCAGGAGGCGACGCAGACGGAACACTTCGGCCGCATGGGCCATGACTATGTCCGCGACAATATCCGGCTGGCCGTGGTGCAGGGCATCCTTTCCCCTTTTTCCGGACTCATCGCCAACTGCTGTCTGCTGCTGGTCCTCTTTTTCGGCGGCCGGCTGACCATTCAGGGCGTCATCACCGTGGGCGATTTTGTCGCCTTTGTCTCCTATCTGTTCATGCTCACCTGGCCGATGATGGCCCTGGGCTGGGTGGCAAACCTTTTTCAGCGGGGCGCCACTTCTTTAGGCCGCATCGACCGCATTCTGCAGGAAAAGCCGGTGCTGGCGGACAGCGCGTCGGCTTTCGTGCCGCCGCGGGTTGACGGCCATATCAGGCTTGAGCATTTAACCTTTGTCTATCCCGGTCAGACCGTGCCGGCGCTCATGGACCTGAGCCTCGAAATCAGACCCGGCATTCTCGGCGTGGTCGGCCGCAGCGGCTCGGGTAAAACCACGCTCTGTCATGTGCTGGCCCGGCTCTATCCGGTGGCGGACGCCGCCTTTTTCCTGGACGGCCGGGATGTCAATACCCTGGCGCTGGCCGCGGTGCGGAGCAGTATTGCCTATGTGCCCCAGGAGACGACCCTCTTTTCCGAGTCCATCCAGTTCAATATCACCCTGGGCCGGGCCGACGCCAGCCAGGCGGAGATGGAAGCGGCGGCCCGGGCCGCCGCCGTGCACCAGGAGATCATGGCCCTGCCCGACGGCTATCAGACCAGGGTGGGGGAGCGGGGCGTCAAGCTCTCCGGCGGCCAGCGCCAGCGCATCGCCCTGGCCCGGGCCCTGCTGCTTGATCGACCGATCCTCATCATCGATGACGGGCTGTCGGCCGTGGATATGGAAACTGAACATGCCATTGTCCGCTCCATGGCCTCCCACCTGCAGGGCCGGACCTGCATCATTATCTCCCACCGGGTGGCGCCGCTGGTCGACGCCGGCGAAATCCTGGTCATGGAGCAGGGCCGCATCGCGGCCCGGGGCAATCATGCCTATCTCTTTGCCCATAACGCCTTTTACGCCACCATCTATACCCATCAGACGGCTGACCAGGGGAAAAGGGAATAGATCGCCATGCGCTACGGTTACGGATATTTTGAAGAGGAGCATCTGGGCCAGGTGGCCGACACCAGCCTCTGGCAGCGGATCATCATCTATTCCCGGCCCCACTGGCGGAAGATCGCCCTTGCCATCGGGCTGTCGCTCATCGTCATCGGCGCCAGCCTGGCCCTGCCCTACATGGTCCGCCTCGGCATCGACCGCTACGTGGTCAACACGGAGCCGGCAACCCAGGACCGCATTGCGGGGCTGGCCCGGCTGGCCTGGCTTTTTGTCGGCGTCATCGCCGGCGGCTTTGTGGCCAATTTCTACCAGGTGGTGATTCTGGAATGGACCGGCCAGACCATCATGCACCAGATGCGGCAGCAGCTTTTTGGCCATATGCTGGGCCTTGATCTCGCCTTTTTCAACAACAACCCCGGCGGCAAGCTGGTTACCCGGCTGACCAATGACATCCAGAACATGTACGAGATGTTCACCTCGGTCATTGTCACCCTGTTCAACGATTTTTTCCAGCTCGCCGCCATCATGGCCATCCTCTACTGGATGAACTGGCGGCTGGCCCTGATCCTGAGCCTGCTGCTGCCGTTGATCGGGGTCAGTATCGTCTGGTTCAGCCGCCTGGCCCGGGACGCCTTCCGCGCCATCCGCACCCATCTGGCCCGGATCAATGCCTTTCTGCAGGAATCGCTGTCCGGCATCTCGGTGATCCAGCTCTTTTTGCGGGAGCGGGACACCCATAAAAAATTCGTGGAGCTGAGCCAGGTCTATCTGGAGAAAAATCTCTTTCAGATCAAGATATTCGGCATTTTCATGCCGGCTATGGAACTTTTCAGCGCCATGGCCATCGGCTGCATCATCTGGTACGGCGGCGGCGAGGTGATCCGGCAACACATGACCCTGGGCGAGCTGGTCGCCTTTCTTTCCTACATGCGGCTTTTCTTTCAACCCATCCGCGAGCTGTCGCAGAAATACTCCATTGTCCAGTCGGCCATGGCCTCGGCGGAACGGATCTTCCAGCTGCTCGACACCAAAGGCACCATGCCCTCCGCCGCGCCGGAGCAGGAGCAGCCGGAAATGCGGGGCGAGGTCGCCTTCCGGCATGTGCGGTTCGGCTATGCGGCCGACCAGCCGATTCTGCACGACCTCTCTTTCCAGCTCGCGCCGGGCCAGACCCTGGCCATTGTCGGCGCCACCGGCTCGGGAAAATCGACCATCGTCAATCTGGTGGAGCGCTTCTATGACCCGGACAGCGGCACCATCCTCATTGACGGCCGGGATATCCGGTCACTCAACACCGAGTGGCTGCGGCAGCGGATCGGCCTGGTCATGCAGGACGTGTTCATCGTGCCCGGCACCATCCGGGAAAATGTGCTGCTCGATCAAAGGATGGATGAAGAGCGGCTGGCGGCCATCATCGATAAATCCCAGTTGGCCGCCTTGGTCCGGCAACTGCCCGACGGTCTGGAAACCCGCATCGGCGAAGGGGGGCTGGATCTCTCCTCCGGCCAGAAGCAGCTCCTCGCCTTTGCCCGGGTCCTGGCCCGGGACCCGAAGATCCTGATTTTAGACGAGGCGACCTCCAGCGTTGACTCGGAAACCGAGATGCTGATCGACCGGGCCATCGGATCCACCCTGGCCAACCGCACCAGCATCGTCATCGCCCACCGGCTCTCCACCATCCGGCGGGCCGGCTATATCCTGGTCATGGGCAAGGGCAGGATCGTCGAGGAGGGCAGCCATGAAAGCCTGATGGCCCGCGGGGGAATCTATCGCCGCCTGCAGGATCTGCAGTTGTTGAATATGCCGGAGGGGAACGGGGAGCGGAACAGCTTGCCGTGACGGGGGAGGTTCGACGAGGGCTTCCCGCTTGGTCCCGTATTGTATCACAACCAATGATATTGACATTGTGTAGCCATGTGGATACAGTAATCTTATGATAGAGATTCGTAAAACTGATCTTTTCGCCAAGTGGCTCGATGGTTTGCTTGACCTGCGAGCGCGGGCTCGTGTTTTGGTAAGGGTCGAGCGCTTGGCGGCCGGAAACCCCGGAGATGTCAGGCCTGTAGGTGAAGGCGTGTCAGAGTTGCGGATCGATTACGGACCCGGCTACCGGGTGTATTACAAAAAACAGGGGCAGGAGGTGGTAATTTTGCTGGCCGGGGGCCACAAACGCACCCAGGCCGGCGACATTCAAACCGCCTTGCGTCTCGCACGCAACCTATAGGAGAGTATCATGACAAAAACCATCACGACTCGTTACGATGTCGCCGAACATCTTCGCACCCCGGAAGAAATGGCTGCTTATCTTGAGGCCTGTCTTGAAGAGGCCAATGGGGATGCTTCTTTTGTTGCCAAGGCCCTCGGCGATATTGCCCGTGCCAAAGGTATGTCGCAGGTCGCGCGTGATGCCGGTCTGTCTCGCGAAAGTCTTTACAAGGCTCTCTCCGGGGAACGAAGCCCTGGATTTGACACAATCCTCAAGGTAATAAAGGCACTTGGCTTGAAATTGCATGCTGAAGCAGCTTTTATGGTTGCCCCCACGGCTGAAAAAGGTCATTTAGTCGACGTTGGTACCCCACGCGGTTGAGATATGGAAGCTGCGCTACGCTTGGGTTCCGCCTTTGCCCGGGTGCTGGCCCGCGATCCCCACTTCTCCATCATCAAACGGGACGGCCATATCCTGGTCATGGAGCAGGGCCGCATCGTCGAGGAGGGCAGCCATGAAAGCCTGATGGGCCGAGGCGGCATTTACCCGCCGCCTGCAGGATCTGCAGCTCAGCGGCCAAGAGGGGAACGGGGCGGGGAATGGTTTAGCGTGAGAGGGGAGACCCGAGGATGGTTGTCATAACGCATAATGCAGGCCTGACCAGCTTGATACTGGTGCGATGTTTTGCCACATCGCTCCAGGTGTTTTTTTGGTGAACATCCTGACTCGAAACAAAAAATAAGTGGTTGGGTTGAGGAACGAAACCCAACATTAACGAATTTTGACAAACGGCTGATCTTCATTCCGGCATAAAACTTAAACCTCTACCGATGGTATTGACAATGGTATGAACAGAATGCATAATGTAATTATTTAAAATTGTATGAGGTGAATTATGGCCGGGGTCAAAACTGCAATATCGCTGGACGAAGAATTATTTGACAAAGTCAATAAGCTGGCAAACAAACTGCACGTTTCGCGGAGCCGGCTGTTTACCATTGCGGTGAAAGATTATTTGCATAAGCAGGAAAACCAGGCGCTGCTTGCCCAGTTAAATGAAGCGTATGGCGATTCCCCGGATGATGAAGAAAGAAAAATATCCGGATCAATGCGGGCCAAACACGGCAAAATTATTGAGCAAGAGCCATGGTAATCGAACAAGGCTGCATCTATTGGGTCGACCTTGGCAAGCCAACAGGATCTGAGCCTGGTTATCGACATCCACACATCGTTATTCAAAACAATTTATTTAACGCGAGTAAAATAAATACGGTAGTGGTTTGCGCACTTACCACAAACCTCAAGAGAGCTCAAGCGCCCGGCAATGTCTTGCTCAATAAAGGTGAAGCTAACCTTCCCAGACAAAGCGTCGTGAACATTTCTCAAATTTATACCGTTAACAAAATCGACTTGATTGATAAAATCGGCAATGTTTCAGAAAAAAGATTGAATGAAATTCTTGAGGGCATAAAGCTGCTCACGGAGCCGCGAGAAGTATAGGATCAGGCCAGGTCATGGCCGGTGGTTGTCATCACCAGTTTGCCGTGTTTGACCCCTTTGACGCCGATCAGCTCGTCGGCGATCTGTCTGACGTCCCGGGCCGCGCCGCGCACCACCAGGACTTCCAGGCAGTTATGGGCATCCAGATGGACGTGCAGGGAAGAGACGATATCATCATGATGGGAGTGCTGCTGCTCCGTCAGCTTGTCGGAAAGATCCCGCACATGGTGGTTGTAAATGAGGGTGACGGTGCCGATGGCCTCTTCGCCTGATTCGCTCTTGTTCTCCACCAGCGAGGCCCGGATGAGGTCGCGGATCGCCTCTGAGCGGTTGGTGTATCTTTTCTGTTCAATGAGCTGATCAAAGTCGGTCAGCAGTTTCTCATCAAGCGAAATGCCGAATCTGACGGTTTTTCCCATGGTACGCCTCTCCGCTGCAATTTTTCTTGTCGTTTTCCCCCCGAATACTACCTGATTCCCTGGAAAAAACAAACGAATTCCCCATGGTTAACGGGCCGAAGCCGCATTTGCCCGTTCCGGGGATTGGCGCGCTGCCGGAAGAAAAGATGTTGACATACGAAAAGTATTATCGTATCTAAAAAGTGTTACTGTTTTATTGTTTTATAACACGAATTGCTGTTCGCAGGATCGTATCGTTCAGGAGGATAGAGCCATGCATATGGCGGATGCGCTTTTGTCGCCGGCTGTCGGCGGGACCTTGTGGGGCGTGGCCGGGTCGGCCATTGCCTATAGTTCCATGAAGGTGAAAAAGGAGCTTGATGAACGCAAGGTGCCGCTCATGGGCGTGCTGGGGGCCTTTATCTTTGCCGCCCAGATGATCAATTTCACCATCCCGGCCACCGGTTCCAGCGGCCACCTGGGCGGCGGCCTGCTGCTCGCCATCCTCCTGGGAGCGCCCGCCGCCTTCCTGGCCATCGCCTCGGTGCTGACCGTCCAGGCCCTGTTTTTCGCCGATGGCGGCCTGCTGGCCCTGGGCTGCAACATCTTCAACCTGGGCTTCACCACGGCTTACCTGGCCTATCCGCTGCTCGTGAAGCCCCTGCTCTCGGGCCAGC
>JACQYM010000136.1 GCA_016208225.1 Deltaproteobacteria bacterium
AACCCGTCGAAATCGGCTAAGCGGCCCTGCCGGCCCCTGAATTCTGTCTTCTGTCTTCTGACTCCTGAGAAACTTCACACCGCCTCGGGAAAGGGAAAATCAGGATGGTCAAGCAGCTTGTAAAGCCGCTGTTTTTTAACGGTGTGGGCATCATGGAAATTGACCAGCTTCTCGATCACCTCCAGCACCTCTTCCTCCGTGGCCTTGCGCAGAATACGCCGGCCGACCTTCGGATAGGGTCCGCCCTTGCCGCCGGCATACATCTCAAACCCGGCCCTGGTCGCCATGACGCCGATATCCGTGGTCAACACGCCGGAACAGGCCAGCGGGCAGCCGGAGACCGCGATCTTGAATTTCGGTTTGGTCATGGCCTTGTCCTTGAACCGCGCCGTGATCGCCGCGGAAAGCCTTTCCGTGTCAATGACGCCCAGATTGCAATGGGGCGCGCCGACACAGACCCTGGGCAGGGGGAACTTCCCCGGCCCCTTGAACTGGACGCCCAGGGGAGCCAGTTCCGCCTTGACGGCATCCACGGCTTCCTCAGGCACATTGAGCAGCCGCAGGTTCTGGGTCGTGGAAAGATAGACCCCTAAGTGATACTTTTCAGCCACCTCAAGCGCCTTGGCCATGATTTCCAGCGGCAGACGGCCCGCAGGCAGCAATAATGTAATATTCATAATCTTTTCTCGCAGTTGATCGTGAAGGCGGATATTCTCTTCTCCTAACCTGAAACAATTGCTATACCCGAATTTTTCCTCTCTTTCAAAAAGAATTTTATAGCCCTTTCAGCCATCACCGGTTAAATAAATGGTGCAAAACTTACTTAGGGACCGCTATGAAATAACCATAACATCTCTAACCATTTCTTTACGGCATCTTATACCCCTCAAGGGGGTACTGAAAAGAGTGCCGTTCACAGTATTGCGATGTTACGGTTATTTTTTTACAACGGCTTAACAGGAGAAACAAAATGGGACATCATGCCAATAACCCTTACGGGTCCGGTGACAAGGCTGTCAGGGCCATTGACCGGAAACGGGAGCAGGAACGCAAAATCATGCTCTCGGCAGCTTACAAATTCGCCGATGAACTGGCGCTGAAACTTGTTCAGCGCCTGCTGGACCAGCATATCATCGAGACAACCTCGGAAAGTGCGATCAGAGAGGTATTCGCCAACCTGCTGCGCAGCCTGCCTGATATTGAGGATTTCGACTTTCAATTCAAAATTGCCCCCCTGCGGCAGCTGGCGGCCAACCCGAATTTCATGAGTCTGTATCTCACCCAATTCATCATTGAAGATCTGGTGAACCATGCCAAAATCGATGACGTGTTCCGCGATGATGTCGATGTCTACAAAGCAGTCGATTCGGTACTGGACAAAATTCGCCCCACTGACCTCTGATTTTTTTACCCCAGCATGAGCCTGCAGCATCCCCGCCGTCTGCCCTGCCTGGTATTTGCCAATGACAAAGGCGAAATCCAGGATTTTCCGGAGCTTGAGATGGCAGGACGCAGCGGCTCCTGGTTTTTCAGACCGGAACTGACAGACATCATCCCCCTGCCCGAGGGCAGTGAACTGTTCGTCCTGCCGCAAAGAAATCCGATCGGCATAGAAAAAGACTCCGGCGACCCGGTACTGCTTGACGAAAACCCCTTTGACTCCCGCGGCGGCATCCAGGCGGTGGCGGCCTTCATGGCGCCGGCCTATACTGCGATCTTCTCCGCCGCCTTTGAAAAACGTTTCCCCGATATTGACCCCCTGCCCCTCTTTGCCTACACTGCCGTGGGCTGGCTCGATGACCGATTCTGGGTGTGCGGATTCCGCAGCGATGCGGATATCCGCCAGGACAGCGCGGGATTCGATCCCGCCCGGATCCGCAAGCAGACGGAACAAAAGTTAAAGGCCTTTCCCCGCAACCGGCTCATCCAGCATCTGGGCAAATGCTGCCTGACCTACGGCTGCCCGGCGGCGAAAAACTACTTTTTAGGCCGCTACGAGGCGCCCCTGCCCACCTCGCCGGCCTGCAACGCCAGATGCGTGGGCTGCATCTCCCTGCAGCCCTCCGGCTGCTGCCCCTCCACCCAGGACCGTATCCGCTTTGTTCCCAAACCGGCGGAGCTTGCCGAAATCGCCGTGCCGCATCTGCAGACAGCCTCCAGACCGGTGGTCAGTTTCGGCCAGGGCTGCGAGGGCGAGCCCCTGCTGCAGGCCGATACCATTGACCACGCCATCCGCCTCATCCGCAAACAGACGGACAAGGGCACCATCAATTTGAACAGCAACTCCAGCCTGCCGGAAGCCGTGACGCGCCTGGCCGCCGCCGGACTTGATTCAATCCGGGTGAGCATGAACAGCGCCCGCAAGGGCTGCCATACCCTCTACTACCGGCCCCAGGGGTTTGATTTCAAAAACGTGCTGGAATCGATCCTGGTCATGAAAAAGGCGGGCCGCTTCGTCTCCCTCAACTATTTCATCATGCCGGGCTTCACCGATGACCCGGAGGAATATGCGGCCCTCTGCGACCTGGTCGATCTCTACCGGCCCGACCTGATCCAGCTGCGCAATCTCAACATGGACCCTGACTGGTCTTTTGAGGTGGTGCAG
>JACQYM010000143.1 GCA_016208225.1 Deltaproteobacteria bacterium
CCCCTTGAAGGGGAGGGAGTGTCGTGGCTATCGCGTTCGATGGATGCCCATCCCCACCCCAGCCCCCCCTTGGCCCCATCCCCACCCCGGCCCTCCCCTTGAAGGGGAGGGAGTTGCACATGCCGATCCTTGCGCCAAAGAACTCCGTGGCTTTGTGGTGAAAAACAACCAATGAAAGATTATGCCCTGCACATCCGCAAAGCCTTCCTGCTGCCCCTGGCCTTTGCCCTGCTTTTCCTGCTCGCCTTCTCCGTTTCCGGGGCCTTCTGGCTGCAGCGGCACCAGTTTGATCAGAGTATCCGCCTGCAGTTGAACGGCGTCCAGCAGCTCTTCAACGCCACGCTCGAAAGCGAGGCGGACCATCTCAGCACGTTCATCGACTTTATCATGGACGACCCCGGACTCTACCACGCCTTCCTGGCCAATGACCGTGAACGGCTCTACCGCAACGCCCTGTCCATTTTCCAAAGTATCGAAAACAGACACCAGGTCACCCATTTCTACTTTCACAAACTGGATGGCACCTGTTTTCTGCGGGTCCACAAGCCGGCAAGCCATGGCGACATGATCGACCGCTACACCCTGAAAAAAGCGGCAACGGAAGGGGTTGTCTCCTACGGCATCGAGCTTGGCCCCTTCGGGACTCTGACCCTGCGGGTCGTCCATCCCTGGCGGGTGAACAATAAACTGATCGGCTACATCGAAATGGGCAGGGAAGTCGAGTACATTATCCCGACCATGAAGGAGATTCTTGGTTATGATTTTTTTCTCCTGGTAAATATCCGCCATCTGGACCAGACCATGTGGCAAGAGGGGGCAAAAATATGGGGCAGCCAGGGGGAATGGGAGGAAGTCCCCAGGCATGTCATCATCGGCCGCACCATGGATGTCATCCCCCATGAGATCAACAAATACATGGATCTCCCCCATGGGGAAAAAGAAAATCTGATCTTCAAAATTTCCGAGGAAAAGAAAAAATATCGCGGCGGCTTTACCCCTCTCAAGGTGGTGAGCGGCGAGGATATCGGCGAGATCATCGCCCTGCGGGATTTCACCGACGATGTCGCCAAGCAGGAGGTATCAGCCATCCTGGTTATGGTATGCATGGCCGTGCTCGGCATGCTTTTTGTGATTTTCTACTTCCACACCGGCCGCATGGAAAGACGCCTCTTGAAAATCCATGCCGATCTGACCGCTGAAATCGAGACCCGCAAAAGGGTGGAAAAAGATCTGGTACAGCACAAGGAAGGCCTGGAAGAAACCGTGGTGCTGCGCACCGCGGAACTTACCGACATGAACCGCCAGCTGCAGGTTGAGATCGCTGACCGGAAAGACGCCGAAGCAGGCCTGCAGGAGGCGCACGATAAGCTGGAGGAGAGGATCAAGGAACGGACCGAGGCCCTGGAAAAAACCTACAACCAGCTGCTGCATGCGGAAAAACTCTCCGCCATCGGCAAGCTGGCCGCCTCCATTGCCCATGAGTTCAACAACCCTGTTTACGGGATACGCAATGTTCTTGACGGGCTGCAGAGAAAACAGCTGCTGGATGAGAAACACAAGGAGATGGTGAATCTGGCGATCCGGGAGTGCGACCGCATCGCCAAGTTGACCAGGGATCTGCAGAGTTTCAACCGGCCCACCTCCGGCATCATGGCCAACCTTGATATCCATGAGGCGATCGCGGACATGCTGCTGCTGGTCAATAAGGAGCTCAAGCAGAAAAATATCAGGGTGGAAAAACATTTTGCCCCGCAGCTGCCCGCAATCCAGGGCATCTCCGATCAGATCAGGCAGGTGCTGCTGAACATTCTCAATAATGCCGGCGACGCCATGCCGGCTGAGGGCGGGACGATTACCCTCACCACGGAAAACCTGGGCGATGAGGTGGCCATTCATATTGCCGACAGCGGCAGCGGCATCAATGCCGAGGATATGGAGAAAATATTCGAACCATTCTTTTCCACCAAATCGGCGGTCAAGGGCACCGGCCTCGGCCTGTCCGTCAGCTACGGCATCATCAAGCGGCACGGCGGGAGTATCCGGGTGAAAAGCAGCCCCGGCCAGGGCTCGACGTTCACCATCCGGCTGCCGGTCAGGCAGTTTTGAAGTGCCTAAAGTACTTGAAGTGCCTAAAATGCGCTAAAGTTTGAAGAAAGTGCCCGAGGGGCCTATAATGACTGAATTTACTGGTTTTATCCGATCAGAAAGCACCACAACTTTAGGCACTTCAAGTACTTTAGGCATTTTAGGCACTTCCTTAAAACTCAATCCAGAACCGATAAACATCATCCTCCATCCGGCTTTTCACCTTGAATGCCGAATGGTTGAAGATTGTCTGCATCCGGTTGTTTTCCCGCAGCACCTCTGCGGTAAAGCCGGCAATGCCGCTGCGCTTGGCCAGTTCGACCAGATGGCGGAAAAGAAAAGTGCCGATATGACGGTTCTGCCACTTATCCCGGACCACAAAGGCGACCTCGGCCCTGTTGGTCCGTTCATCGAGGTAATAGCGGCCCACGGCAATGATCTCCTCGCCGTGGGCCTCGGGAACAGTGCCGACCACCGCCACATCGTTGCGATGATCGACATAGACAAAGTTCTGGACCTGGCGGTGGGCAAACCGGGTGGAATGGGTCATAAAGCGGTAGTAAACCGTTTCCAGGGAAAGGGCGTAGAGGAGATCGCGCATGCCGGTGAGGTCGGTGGGATGCACGGAGCGGAAATTGATCCGGGTGCCGTCGTCAAGCAGCAGCGACGTCTTCATCTCCTGGGAGTCAACGACAAAACGGCCTTCCACATCCTTCATCTCATGCCGGATATATTTTGCCGCAATGGCCTCCTCCAGGAGCTGTTCCCGGAAAGCGGGATGGGCGATGCTGATCAGGGCCAGGCACCGTTCCTGCACGCTTTTGCCATGCAGATAGGCAATGCCGTATTCGGTAACGACATAGTGCACCTCGCCGCGGGTGGTGACCACGCCGCCGCCCGCGGTCAGGTGGGTGACGATGCGGGAGACCGTATCATGCAGGGCGGTGGAGGGCAGGGCGATGATGGCCTTGCCGCCCTTTGACCGGGCCGCGCCGCGGTTGAAATCAACCTGCCCGCCGATGCCCGAGTAAAATTTTGATCCCAGGGAGTCGGCGCAGACCTGGCCGGTCAGATCAACCTCCAGCGCCATATTGATGGCCACCATCTTATGCTGCCTGCCGATGACAAAGGGGTCATTGACATAGTCGGTGGGCCGGAAGCAGAAGAGCGGGTTATTGTCCACATAGTCGTAAAGCCTTCTGGTCCCCATGCAGAAACTGGTGACAATGCGGCCGGCATCCATGGTTTTTCGCAGGCCGGTGACCGCACCCGATTCGATCAGGCTGATAATGCCTTCGGTCAACATTTCCGTATGGATGCCCAGGTCCTTCTTGTCCCGCAGAAACTCCACCAGGGCCTGGGGAATGCCGCCGATGCCGAATTCCACCGTGGAGCCGTCCTCGACCAGCGAGGCGATATGGGCGCCGATTTTGCGCGTCACCTCGTTCGATTCCTCGGGCTCTCTCTCGATAATCGGGGTATCGACGGGCACCAGGATATCAAGGTCATAGACATTCAAAAAGGAATCGCCCAGGGTGCGCGGCATGCGGGGATTTACCTGGGCGATGACCAGCGAACCG
>JACQYM010000144.1 GCA_016208225.1 Deltaproteobacteria bacterium
AAAAAAAATGACCAGAAGAAGGAGGTGAATGATGAGCGAGATCGCGGAAATTAAACTGGCCGGGGGTGGCAGTCTTTTTGTTGAGACGGAGGACGTGGCAATCCCGGCTGCGCCGGCACTGGCGGCAACCGGCCGCAAACTACCAGAGGAAGGGGCAGAAGAGGTCGGCGCAAGGGAGATGGTCAGGGATACTCTCCAGCTTTTGCATGACACCCTCAAGCCGGTGGCCGAGGCGGTGCATGAGGCGTTTCTCAAGGCGCAACCTGATGAATGGGGCATGGAGCTGAACATCGGCTTTAAGGGAAAGACGAATCCCATCCCGGTCATTGTCAGCGGGGAAGCCAGTGTGGCCATCAAAATAAAGGCAACCTGGAAGAAGTAGGGGGGAGTCTATGGATGACAGGGCGGTTGCACGGGTTTGGTTTGGTAAGCCGAATGCGGGCGGAACATATCTGGGCACCGCCTTTCTGGTCAGCCCTGATTGTCTTTTGACCGCTCATCACGTTATTGAAAACAGGCCGGTCTCTGAGATTTACCTGCAGGGCCAGGCCTGGAGCGGTATCAGAAATTTGCGGGATGCCCTTTGTCATGACAATCCTGATATCGATGTGGCGATTTTATACCTGACGAAAAAAGAAGACAGACCAATCTTTCTGCCTTTAGCTCCTGAGCAAGATGCTGATACTGGAACTGGAGTGGGCGCAACAGTGACGTTGGCAGGCTTTGGCACCGAATATTCCGATCTGGAAAAAATTGAGGCCACCATCAGCTCTTATGACGGCAACTGTGATCTGACTGTGGCGCACACATCAATTGCCAGAGGCATGAGCGGTGGGCCGGTCCTTGCCAATGGCCGGGTGGTCGGCCTGATCAGGGCCAGGCATCATGACAGCAATAAGACCTATCTGGTCCGGCTGAACAGTTTCAGGGATTTTCTCATGCAGTCCGGCTGCCTGCCTGACCGGCCTCCGTTAAAGGGACCCGCTGCAGTGATTACTCCGGATGAGTTTGTCGCCAGGATTCGTGGCAAGATTCAAGCGGAATTACGGCGCAAACCATTAACCGCCCTGGCGGCGATACTGAAACAGAAAGTATCGGAGGCCGCCGGCCCGGATGCGGAGACCTCCGCCTGGTTGTGCCAGGGGGACCTGGTGGAGTCTGTTGATCTGCTTCATGAGGCCACCAAGGAATGCCTGGCGAAGCTGGCCGACGACGGTGTGCGGGAAGATGCCCTGCAGGCGATGTGGCAGGGGGCGGTGAATGTTCTGGGCTGGCTGGTGCTGCTGTCAGTGGATCATGAATGGGTGCGGCAACACGGCTCTTCTTTAACCAACGGCAATGCCGAGGTGCGATTTGTAGTCCCCTGCAGCACCGGGGCGGGACTGGAAACCCTGGTTGCCAGGATCGGCGCGAAAGAGCCGGCCCGATTCACCTTTGACCCCGGCGGCGCGGAGGTCATCGGTCAGCATCGTATCAGCGGCAGTGCGGTGGAGGCTGGCTGGGACATCGGCAGTTGCGCAGAGGAGATTAAAAAACGCATTTACAGGAGAATTCATAATGCTACTCCGCCGCATCCCTTCACGCAGCAGCATACGAAAGAATTAAACGCCATCCTGAAGAGAAAAGGAAGCCGCGGCGAAAATCATTACCTTTCCATCCCGGTCACGGAAGAAAACAACCCTCTGCAAGATCCGGAAGTATACCAGATGTTGATGCAGGAATTAACCGGCTTACGGCTTGTCTATTTCGGCACCGGCGACGGCGAGGGGGTGCTGCTGCTGTCCGAGGTCGATCTCTTCGCCCTGGTCTATGAATTCCTGCAATTAATCAAGGAGTATCAATGAACTTACTTGAATCTTTTATTGGCAAGCCTGTTCCCCTGCCCCGGACCGGCACCTGGCCGGAGTCGGTGCATGTCTTTGACGAGCGAAGCATGCATGCCGTCAACGCGGCCATGGCCGCCGGGCGGCCGCTCCTGGTGCGGGGAGAGCCCGGCACCGGCAAGAGCCAGCTGGCCAGGGCCGCGGCCCATGCGCTTGGCCGTCTTTTTGTCTCGGAGGTGGTGAACAGCCGGACCGAGGGGCAGGACCTGCAGTATCATTTCGATGCGGTGGCGCGGCTCGGCGAGGCTCAGGCCCTCTGTTCCACGGCCAGGGGCGAGGAGGTGGGCAGGCTGCTGGCCGCTGAACGGTATCTGAGCCCCGGCCCGCTCTGGTGGGTTTTCGACTGGCAATCCGCAACGGAGCAGTATGGCCGCTGCCGCCACAATATCAGGCGGCCCCAGCCCCCTGAGGATTGGAGCCCGGCGAAGGGCTGCGTGCTGCTGATCGATGAAATCGACAAGGCCGACGCCGATCTGCCCAACAGCCTGCTGGAAACCCTCGGCAACGGCGCCTTTACCGTGCCCTACCTGGACAGGGCCGTGGGGCTGTCCGGGGAGGCCGCGGCCCCGTTGGTCATCATCACCACCAATGAGGAACGGGAACTGCCCGGCGCCTTTATCCGCCGCTGTCTGGTCCTGCAACTCAGCCTGCCGGCGGATGATGCCGAATTTGTTGACTGGCTGGTGGTGCGCGGCGGCCATCATTTCCAGCAGAGCTGTTTTCCCGCGGTGTATGAAAAGGCGGCGAAGCAGTTGCTGGGGGACCGGCGGGAGGCCAGACGCCAGGGCCTGACCCCGCCGGGCCAGGCCGAGTATCTGGACATGATCCGGGCCGTCTGCCGGATGACCGGGGGTGTGGCAAAGGAGCAGAGGGAGAAGGCACAGCTTGCGGTGCTGGAGCAGATCAGTGAATTCGCCCTGAAAAAATATCCCCCGGAGAATCAATGATCCCGGCGGCAACAGAGCGGGAATACGGGGCCATCCGCCGCACCGGCGCAGGCAGGGCCGATCTGATCGAGTTCCTGGCCAGGGCCGGGACGGACGGCTTGCGGAACATGGCAGGTTTTGCCGGCTTTGCCCTGCGGCAGGAACCAAAAAAGCCGGCTGCCGTTGCTGTTGCCCCTGGACAGAGGGCCAGGGAGGAGCAGTCGCCTTTAGCGGCCGCGCCCGCTGGCGGCAAGGCGGCGGTGGTGCCTGACGCCAGGTTTTTTTACGTTTCAGGGTATGAAGAGGAAAGGTCAGATATCCGGGCAACAGTTGAACCGGCCTGGCTGGCGGCAAGTCCGGGACTGTG
>JACQYM010000145.1:0-7890 GCA_016208225.1 Deltaproteobacteria bacterium
GGTGCGCTGTCTTGGTTCGGTCAATATGGCCTGGATCAAGGATGCTCTCTCATCCGGCATGGACGGGGCAATTCTGCTCGGCTGCAAGTATGGCGACGATTATCAGTGCCATTTTGTCAAGGGCAGTGAAATAGCGGACAAGCGTATGGCCAATATCGGTGAGACCCTGGGATCCCTCGGCCTTGAGCCCGAGCGCTGCGCCATGGAGCAGATTGCCATCACGGATTACGACAAGGTTCCTGAAATTATCAATAATTTTGTTGAATCAATCCTGGCACTTGGTCCGAACCCGTTCAAAGGCTTCTAGTTTCGTGTTTACCGGTCGTTTGGCAGTCATTGTGCTGCCAAACGACTTTTATATTGACAATTCTGCCGGTATTATTTGGTAAGCAGCCGGTATTTGGTGTCGGTTATTGCTGAAATAACCAAGAAAGGAGAAACAGAAATGAAGGTGAATCCTGATTTAGACTTCATAAAGTATATGAAAAGTGCCGGTGGCGATACATTGAAAAAATGCTATCAATGTGCCACCTGCTCGGTGGTTTGCCCGCTTTCCACAGACACGAAGCCTTTCCCGCGCAAAGAAATGATCTGGGCACAGTGGGGTCTCAAGGATAAATTGATTGCCGACCCGGACGTTATGCTCTGTCATCAATGCGGTGACTGTACTGCCTACTGTCCCCGCGGAGCGAAACCGGGAGATGTGCTGGGTGCGATCCGTGCGTACGCCTATACTTATTACGGATTCCCGTCAGGTCTGGCAAAAATGGTAAGCAGCGCCAAAAATCTGCCGCTGATTGTCGGTATTCCCGCCCTGATCGTATTGATCATGTGGGGTTTATCCGGCGGCATGCATGTCCTGTCTGGCGAGGATCTGGCGAAATACGGATTCGGCCATTTCTTCGGTCACTGGGACTGGCCGTGGCTGACCAAGAATGTCGCCTTTATCGATATTATCATGGTACCCGCCTTTCTGCTGGCCTGCTATTCCGCCTACCGGGGCGTGTCCGCCATGTGGAAGGCAATGGAAAAAGAGTACAATGTCAATGCCGAATACCGTCCCTCGGTTCAGCAGTTCATTCAACAGTTTCTTTTGCCGGCGGTGCAGGAAATCATCAAGCACACCCGCTTTCGAGAGTGCGGCACCAATGCCAACCGGGTGACCGGCCATCTGCCGCTGCTGCTCTCCTTTATCGGCCTCTTCATCGTGACTGTATACAGCGCCTTCACCCAGGACGTGCTGGGGATTTTCTTCCCCCAGCTGCACGGTCCGATAAGCATGATGAATCCGGTCAAGATGCTGGCCAATGTTTCCGCCATTGCCCTGATTTTCGGTATCGGCGTTCTCTGGTCCAATCGGTCGGCGGCCGAATCCGAATTAGGCACCACAGCCACATTTTATGACTGGTTCCTGATTTATGAAATCATGGCGGTCGGCGTCACCGGCCTCTGCGCCGAGCTCGGGCGCCTTGTCGGCGTGCCGGTGCTGGCCTATTTCTTTTACTATCTGCACCTGGTAGCGGTGTTCATGCTTTTCCTCTATATGCCATACACGAAGTTTGCCCACATGGTATACAGGACCTTTGCCATGGCCTTTGAGAAGTATCGTGTCAGCCAGTATGTCACGAAGTAAGGCAAGGAGGAGCATGCCCTGCTGATTGATCACCGGCAACACCAGTAGTAACAAATCGACGCACCGTAATTGCTTCGTTGCAGGGATAAAGTTTCATGATTTCGGGTGAGTGGAATCATGATACGGCACCGGAAAATGGTACGATTGCTGAGCATTTTCCGGCAATATTTATTTCTGTTGAAAAAAAGGTTGATTTTTGCCTTTGAAGCGATTACGGTGTTTCGGTTTAAACCGCTGGCGTAGCTCAATTGGTAGAGCAGCTGATTTGTAATCAGCAGGTTGCGGGTTCGAGTCCCATCGCCAGCTCCAGAGAAGTAGCAAAATATGCTGGGCACGACAGTGCACAGCTGATGGAAATACAAGATTCATTTCATCTGTACCGTGTTCTGGAGGGGTTCCCGAGTGGCTAAAGGGAACAGACTGTAAATCTGGGAGTATTTTTTGTATAATTGATCAAAGCTGTTGCAGTGGAAGCGGATCATCTTCATGCTCACGTAGCTCAGTAGGTAGAGCACTTCCTTGGTAAGGAAGAGGTCACCGGTTCGATCCCGGTCGTGAGCTCCATTGAAACGGCAGTTTTGTTGCATTAAATACTGGCCTGTCGCATATAAAAAAATAAAATCAGTCTGAGGAGCTTGGACATGGCAAAGGAAAAGTTTGAACGCACTAAACCCCATGTAAATATCGGCACGATCGGTCATATTGACCACGGCAAGACCACCTTGACGGCAGCAATCACCCAGGTTCTGGCCACCAAGGGGCTGGCAAAGAAAACAGACTTCAGCGAGATCGACAAGGCCCCTGAAGAGAAAGAGCGCGGCATCACCATCGCCACCGCCCATGTTGAGTATGAGTCCACCAAGCGCCATTATGCGCATGTAGACTGCCCGGGCCATGCCGACTATATCAAGAACATGATCACCGGTGCGGCGCAGATGGACGGCGCCATCCTGGTGGTGGGTGCTGATGACGGTCCGATGCCGCAGACCCGCGAGCATATCCTGCTGGCCCGGCAGGTAGGTGTGCCGGCCATCGTGGTGTTCCTCAATAAATGCGATATGGTGGACGATCCGGAGCTGATCGAGCTGGTAGACATGGAGCTGCGGGAGCTGCTGAACAAGTATGAGTTCCCCGGCGATGATACGCCGATCATCCAGGGCAGCGCGCTGCAGGCCCTGGAGAACCCGACGGACCCGGCGGCTGCCAAATGCATCTGGGACCTGATGACGGCGGTTGATGAATTCATCCCGGAACCCAAACGCGATATCGACAAACCGTTTCTGATGCCGGTGGAGGATGTATTTTCCATCTCCGGCCGCGGTACGGTAGCAACGGGCAGGGTAGAGCGCGGCAAGGTGAAGGTTGGCGAAGAGATTGCCATCGTCGGTATCCGCGACACACAGAAGACCACGGTCACCGGTGTGGAGATGTTCCGCAAGATCCTGGACCAGGGCCAGGCGGGCGACAATGTCGGCATCCTGCTGCGGGGCACCAAGCGTGACGATATCGAGCGCGGCCAGGTACTGGCGGCGCCGGGCAGCATCACGCCGCATGTGAAGTTCAAGGCGGAATGCTACATATTGAGCAAGGAAGAGGGCGGTCGTCATACACCGTTCTTCAACGGATACCGGCCGCAGTTTTATTTCCGGACCACGGATGTGACGGGAGTAGTGACCCTGGCCGAGGGTGTTGAGATGGTAATGCCTGGAGATAATGTAACGATCGAGGGCAATCTGATCACGCCGATAGCGATGGAAGTCGGACTGCGCTTTGCAATCCGCGAAGGCGGACGCACGGTAGGCGCCGGCGTCATTAACGAGATTCTTGAATAACAATTAGCGTATATAGGGAAGCTGGTATGAGAGATATCATCACACTTGGGTGTTCTGAGTGCAAGCGTCGTAATTATACGACGACAAAAAATAAAAGACAGACTCCGCAGAAGCTGGAGTTCAAGAAATACTGTCGTTTTTGTAAGATTCATACCCTTCACAAAGAAACACGCAAGTAAAATAAAAGGCCAGTAGCTCTAATGGTAGAGCGCCGGACTCCAAATCCGGAAGTTGGGGGTTCGAGTCCCTCCTGGCCTGCCAGATATTTTAATGCTTCGTTAATGCAGCACGTTGGCGAAGCATTAATTTATTTTGAGAATTCTTAAGAGAATAATTATCAACATGGCAAGTAAAAAGGCAGTGAAAACCGGTAAACCTGGCAAATCTGACAAGGAGATTGCCCCTGAAGAGAGTTCGAAATTTGAAATCTCCAAGATCAAGGAATTTATCCGGGAAGTAAAGAACGAGTTTGAGAAAATTGCCTGGCCTGATAAGAAACATACCGTGGGAACGTCAGCGGTCGTTGTCCTCTTGGTAATGATGATATCCTTTTATTTGGGAGCGGTTGATCTGATCCTTGGGAAACTCATTGGCCTTGTGATTAAATAACCGGATCACATCAGAAAAACATTTCCTGGAATTATTATGGCAAGAGCGTGGTACATACTTCACACCTATTCCGGTTTTGAAGAAAAGGTGAAATCGGCGATGCAGGAACGCATCAAAAAGGCCGGTCAGGAGGAAATGTTTGGCGAAATCCTGGTGCCCACCGAGCAGGTGGTTGAGATGATTAAAGGCTCCAAGAAAACATCATCCAGGAAATTCTTCCCGTGCTATATCCTGCTGAACGTTGATCTGAATGACGAAACCTGGCATACCGTGCGTGATACACCCAAGGTTACCGGTTTTGTCGGCAATGACCTCCATCCCGAGCCTCTTACTGATAAGGAGGCGATGAAAATAATCGGCCGCATCAAAGATGGTGCGGTCAAGCCCAAGCCGAAAGTTACCTATGCTATAGGCGATGTTGTACGGGTCATCCACGGCCCATTTTCAAATTTTCAGGGAGTGGTGGAAACCGTTTATCCGGATAAGGGAAGAGTGCGTGTCATGGTCAGCATCTTTGGACGCGAGACACCTGTAGAATTGGAATATGTGCAGGTATCCAAGGGGTAATCTGCTGATCAGTGGCGCGTTACTGACGCGAAATAGAGTGATTTGATTGGGATAGAGCTAGGAGACAGAAATGGCAAAAAAAATTACAGGGTATATAAAACTGCAGATCCCGGCAGGCAAGGCGAATCCTTCGCCTCCGGTTGGACCTGCGCTTGGCCAGCATGGCGTAAATATCATGGAGTTTTGCAAGGGATTTAACGCAAAAACCCAGAACGAAGGTGATATGATCATTCCCGTAGTCATTACGGTTTTTGCGGATCGGTCGTTTACCTTTATTACCAAAACTCCGCCGGCAGCCAACCTGCTGTTTAAAAAACTGGGGTTAAAGGGCGGGTCAAGCAATCCAAAAAAAGATCGTGTAGCGAGCATCACCAAAGAGCAGATCCGCGAGATCGCTGAAATCAAGATGCCTGACTTGAATGCGTATGATATTGACACGGCAATGAAAATTGTCAGTGGTACTGCAAAGAGTTGCGGCATAACCGTAGTCGATTGATAAGCAAGATAAGAAAGGTGTAGACCATGCCAAAAAGAGGGAAAAATTATCAGAATTCCGTCGGAAATCTCGATAAAACAAAGATATATGAGTTGGCCCCGGCCATCGATATGCTGCTGAAGGCCAAATATGCAAAGTTTGATGAATCAATCGACCTTGCCGTGAATCTTGGTGTTGATCCGCGCCATGCCGACCAGATGGTGCGCAGCACCGTTGTCCTGCCGAACGGCACCGGCAAGGTCGAGCGGGTGCTCGTTTTTGCCAAGGGCGATAAGGTGCAGGAGGCCCTTGATGCCGGCGCCGATTATGCCGGCGGCGATGATTATGTCGCCAAGATCCAGGGCGGCTGGCTCGAATTTGAGCGGACCATAGCCACTCCCGATATGATGGGCACTGTCGGTAAAATCGGCCGCGTCCTCGGACCCCGGGGGCTGATGCCGAATGCCAAACTGGGAACAGTAACATTTGACGTCGGCCGTGTTGTCAATGAAATCAAATCCGGTAAGGTTGATTTCAAGGTTGACAAGGCCGGCATTGTCCATGCCATGATCGGCAAGGCTTCATTCGGCGCCACCAAAATTCAGGAGAACCTGCTGGCATTCATCGACAGGATTCTCCAGCTGAAGCCTTCTTCATCCAAGGGCATTTATCTGAAGAGTGTATGTCTGACAAGCACCATGGGTCCCGGCTTGAAGCTCGATACCCTTGAATTGCGTACGCTTGTCAAACACGCGTAGCTGTTGACGGATACAGCCGCGGGGATACCCGTGGACCATATCCAGACAGTGTTGATGTCGAAGACAGCAGGCACGAGAGTTTAATCTTCGCGCGAAGGCCTGCCGAGACAAGTATGGTTGCGGACACGCAACCGATACAAGTGTGAACCGTTAAAGTCATCGTTACCGATGTCTGTTGCCGCTCTTTTCCGAATGGGCATAAGTGCAGCACTTGTCTGTCCTGCTCGACTTCAACTGCTTTATCGTGCAGCGGCCTGTTGCCAATGACAGGCCGGAAATCGTGCCTGCGCTTCCGTCACCGCGGAAGCCAAGGTATCTTGTTTAATGATGCGATGTTAAGTAAGGAGGTAGGACATTGAATCGTGATGAAAAGGCTGCGGTAGTAGCTGAACTCAGCGGCAAATTTGACAAAGCCAAAATTGCCATTGTTTCAGACTATCGTGGGCTGACCGTTTCCAGCTTTGAACAGTTGCGGCGCGAGCTGAAAAAGAACAACGCTGAGATTCGGGTAGCCAAAAACACACTGCTCCGCAAGGCCATCCAGGGCACTCCTTTTGAGATCATGAATGCTCAACTGGAGGGGACGACTGCCATTACAGTATCCTATGCGGATCCTGTCACACCGGCTAAAATCCTGACAGAGTTTGCCAAAGATCACCCTCAGCTGCAGATACGTTCCGGCGTTCTCGACGGTAAGGCTTTAACCGTCGATGATTTAAAAGCGCTGTCCACTCTGCCCAGCAGAGAGGTCATGCTTGCCACGGTTCTTTCCGTCATGCAGGCCGTGCCCACCAGCTTTGTCAGGGTTCTCAACGCAATACCGCTCAGTTTCCTGTATACCCTGCAGGCCATCAAGGAAAAGAAAGAAGAGCAAAACAACTGATTTAACCATACGAATGATTTTTAACGGAGGATATATAACATGTCTGTAACAAAAGAAGATGTCATCAATTTTATCGCCAACATGAGTGTTCTTGAGCTTTCCGAGCTCGTCAAGGAAATGGAAGAAAAATTCGGTGTTTCCGCTGCGGCCCCTGTTGCCGTTGCCGCCGCCGGCCCTGCCGCCGCAGCCCCTGTGGTGGAGGAGAAGACCGAATTTGACGTTATTCTGACCTCGGCCGGCAGCAGCAAGATCGGCGTCATCAAGGAAGTACGCGCTATTACCGCTCTTGGCCTGAAAGAGGCGAAAGCCCTGGTGGAAGGCGCCCCGACCCCGATCAAAGAGGCTGTTTCCAAGGAAGAGGCCGCTGATATCAAGGCAAAAGTTGAAGCTGCAGGCGGTACGGTTGAGATCAAATAAATTGGTTTTCTGATATTCCACACCGAGATCCGGCCCCTGCACAGCTTTTTCCAGGGGCCAGAAGGATGCGTAAAAGATAACGCTGCAGAGTGCAAATCTCTGCAGCGTTAATTGCGTTTTTCTCCGGCATAAGTTGATTGGCAGGTTTACCGGCGAAGCCGTTGTTCAAAAATAAGCGTTTAATCTACTATCGTAAGCTGGCGGCATAAGGGGTCGTCTTGAATTCGTAACGGCCCCTAAAAACTGATTGATCAGTTTCTGAGGCGAGGACATAACTTGATGAAGGTGAATAAGAGAGTCAGGAAAAGTTTTGCAAAGATCGGCGAAGTAATAGAAAAACCGCATTTGATTGAAATGCAGCGGTTATCCTTTGAAAAATTCTTGCAGATTAATGTTGATCCTGATGAACGTGATGATACAGGATTACAGGGGATATATAAATCTGTTTTTCCGATTCAGGATTTTAACGGTTTATGCACCCTGGAGTTTGTCCGTTATAATTTCGGCGAGCCCAAGTATACCGTCGAGGAATGCGTTGAGCGCGGGATGACCTTTGAGGTGCCGATAAAAATAACGGTACGTCTTGTCTCCTATGATATTGATCCCGATACCGATGTGAAAAACATCCGGGATATCAAGGAACAGTCGGTTTATCTCGGTTCCATTCCATTGATGACCAAATCAGGTGTTTTTGTCATCAATGGCACGGAGCGGGT
>JACQYM010000145.1:7939-13035 GCA_016208225.1 Deltaproteobacteria bacterium
GTTTTTGTCATCAATGGCACGGAGCGGGTTATCGTCAGTCAGCTGCAGCGTTCCCCCGGTCTCTTTTATGCCCATGACGGCGGCAAAACCCATGCCGGCGGCAAACTGCTCTATTCCGCCCGCATCATTCCCGTGCGCGGCTCCTGGGTGGATCTTGAGTTTGATGCCAAGGATATCCTGCATGTCCGCATTGACCGGCGCCGTAAATTTCCGGTCAGCACCCTGCTCAAGGCCCTCGGCTATTCCGCGCCTGAGTTGCTTCGTTATTTTTACGAGACGGAGAAAATTACCTTTTCCGGAGACAAGATCTACAAGAAATTCGATCCGCAGATGGTGGTGGGCCAGCGTGCTCCCCATGATCTGATTCATCCGGAAACCGGCGAAATCATCGCCCGACACAACAAAAAAATCAGCAAGGCCCTGGCCGCCCGGCTTGCAGAGGCGGGTATCAAGGAACTGGAAGTGGAGCCGGACAGCCTGCTCGGCCAGTTTGTCTCCGAGGATATCGTCAATGCCAAAACGGGTGAGGTCATCCTGGCCTGCAACGGTGAACTGACCGAGTCCGTGCTTGACATCATCCGCGAGGCCCAGGTCTCAACCATTGAGACCCTGTTCATGGACGGCATCAAGGTGACCGATTCCTTCCGCAAGACCCTTGCCCTTGACAAGGCGGAAACAGCCGATGAGGCGCTGCTGGAAATTTATCGAAGACTGCGGCCGAGCAGTCCGCCGACCCTGGAGATTGCGGTCAAATTTTTTGACAATCTCTTCTTCAATGCCGATACCTATGACCTTTCCGAGGTCGGACGCTTTAAGATCAATGCCAAGCTGGGTTTGAAAACCGCCATTGAAACAAAGACCCTGACCAAGGAAGATATCATGGAGACGGTGCGGTATCTGCTCCGTCTCAAGGATTCGCAGGGTCCGGTGGATGACATCGACCATCTGGGCAACAGGCGGGTGCGCACCGTTGGTGAACTGGTGGAAAACCAGTACCGGATGGGACTGGTCCGCATGGAACGGGCCATTCGCGAGCGCATGAGTCTGCAGGAGGTTGAGACGCTGATGCCCCATGACCTGATCAATCCCAAGCCGATCACGGCGGCGATCAAGGAGTTTTTCGGCACCAGCCAGCTTTCCCAGTTCATGGACCAGACCAATCCGCTTTCCGAGGTGACCCATAAGCGTAGGCTCAGCGCCCTCGGACCCGGCGGTCTTTCCCGGGAACGGGCCGGATTCGAGGTGCGGGACGTGCATCCGACCCATTACGGCAGGATTTGCCCGGTTGAAACCCCGGAGGGACCGAATATCGGTCTGATCGTCTCCCTGGCCTCCTTTGCCAAGGTCAATCAGTATGGCTTCATTGAAACCCCCTATCGCAAGGTGGTGAACCGCAGGGTCACCGACGAGGTGGTTTATATGACCGCCCTGCAGGAAAAAGGGGAGGTCTTTGTGCCGGCCAATGTGGAGCTGGACAAAAAGAATTATCTGATTTCCGATAATCTCATCGGCCGGGAAGAGGGAGAGGTGGTCATTGCCAATGCCGACAAGGTGACCTGCATGGATGTTTCTCCCAATCAGCTGGTCAGTGTGGCGGCATCGATGATCCCTTTTCTTGACAATGACGATGCCAACCGCGCCCTGATGGGCTCCAACATGCAGCGCCAGGGTGTACCGCTGCTCCGTACCGCTGCCCCGCTTATCGGCACGGGCATGGAGAAGGCGGTTGCCCATGATTCCGGCGTTTGTCTGCTGGCCGGCGGCGACGGGGTGGTGGAGGAGGTGGATGCCAACCGGGTGGTGGTGCGTTATGAAAAACCCGGCACCGACGGCTTTGACACCGGCATCGGCGTCTACCGCCTGGATAAATACCGCAAATCAAACCAATCCACCTGTTTCACCCAGAATCCCCTTGTTCTGCCCGGCCAACGGGTGCGCAAAGGCGAGATCCTGGCGGATGGCCCGGCGGTGGAAAAAGGCGAGCTGGCCCTTGGAAAAAATGTGACAATCGCCTTCATGCCGTGGCGCGGCTACAATTTTGAGGACTCTATCCTGGTCAGCGAGCGGCTGCTGCGCAACGACACGTACACCTCCCTGCACATCGAAGTAGTTGAAACCGTGGCCCGGGATACCAAGCTCGGCAAGGAAGAGATCACCCGGGACATCCCCAATGTCAGTGAGGAGAGTCTGCGGAATCTGGACGAAAGCGGCGTGGTCATGATCGGCGCTGAAATCAAACCGGGCGACACCATGGTCGGCAAGGTAACGCCGAAGGGCGAAACCCAGCTTTCCCCGGAGGAAAAACTGCTGCGCGCCATCTTCGGCGAAAAGGCCGGTGATGTCAAGGACACCTCTTTGCGCGTGCCGCCGGGGGTCGAGGGTGTGGTGATCGATGCCAAGGTTTTCTCCCGCAAGGGGGTGGAGAAGGATGAGCGGACCCTGACCATTGAAGAGATGGAGATCCGCCGGCTGGAACGGGATCGGGATGACGAAATTAATTGCCTGAAAAAGGCGATAAAGAACGGCATTGCCGAAATCCTGCGCCAGGAAAAGGCCAATTCCGACGTGGTGGGCAAAAAAGGCGAAGTCCTGTGTGCCGAGGGCGGCCAGATATCCCTGGCCCTCCTGGAGAAGATGGCACTTTCGGATATCAAGCGGATTGATTACTCCAACCGGGAAAAACTGCAGGGCGAAGTGGATCTGCTTTTTGAGCGTTTTGAAAAGCAGGTGGAAGTGGTCAACGAACGCTATGATGCGCGGATCAACCGGTTGAAGAAAGGCGATGACCTGCCCCCCGGCGTGATCAAGATGGTCAAGGTCTATGTCGCCACCAAGCGCAAACTGGCGGTAGGCGATAAAATGGCCGGCCGGCACGGGAACAAGGGCGTTGTCTCCCGCATCCTGCCTGAGGAAGACATGCCCTACTTTGAGGATGGCACCACCCTGGATGTGGTGTTGAATCCCCTCGGCGTTCCTTCCCGTATGAATGTCGGTCAGGTACTGGAGGTGCATCTGGGCCGGGCCGCCAAAATGCTGGGTGAGCAGCTCCAGCAGCTGGCTGAAAAAAATGAACTCGACGCCGTGAAGAAGCGGGGCTGCATATCGCCACCCCGGTATTTGATGGCGCCACCGAGGCGGAAATCAGACATATGCTGGTTGAGGCCGGCTGTGAAGAGGTGGGGCAGTCCGTGCTGTATGACGGCCTGACCGGCGAAAAATTTGAAAACAAGGTTACGGTCGGCTCGATGTATATCATGAAGCTGCATCATCTGGTTGATGACAAGATTCATGCCCGTTCCACCGGTCCCTATTCCCTGGTGACCCAGCAGCCGCTTGGCGGCAAGGCGCAGTTCGGTGGACGGCGTCTTGGTGAAATGGAGGTCTGGGCCATGGAGGCCTATGGCGCCGCCTATACCCTGCAGGAATTTTTGACCGTGAAGTCGGACGACGTGACCGGACGCACCAAAATGTATGAAAAAATCGTCAAGGGTAATAATTTCCTTACCGCCGGCCTGCCGGAGTCTTTCCATGTTCTTATTAAAGAGCTGCAGGGCCTCTGTCTTGACTTGGAGCTGATCGAATAACAGAAGGCCTGATATGCATGTTTGGGACGCAGGGAGTACCTGTCCGCAAACGTGAAGCTGTGTGCTTGTAACCTGAGACATAAATCGTATAACTTCTTACATAGGTGCTGCCGTGGAAGAACTTTTCAGCTTTTTTAATAAAGAGAAAAAGCCTTTTAAATTCAATTCGGTGCGGATTTCTCTGGCCTCGCCGGAAAAGATACTTGACTGGTCCCATGGTGAGGTGAAAAAACCGGAGACCATTAACTACAGAACTTTCAAGCCTGAACGGGACGGTCTTTTCTGCGCCAAGATTTTCGGTCCGGTCAAGGACTATGAGTGTAATTGCGGCAAGTACAAGCGGATGAAGCACAGCGGCGTCGAACTTGCCTCGCCGGTTGCCCATATCTGGTTCCTGAAGAGTCTGCCCAGCAAGATCGGCAACCTGTGCGACATGACGTTGAAGGAACTGGAAAAGGTTCTCTACTTTGACTCGTATGTGGTGGTGACCTCCGATGAGCCTTCCATTCCCGTCGGGTCCCTGCTCACCGAGGAGCAGTACCGCCAGTACCGGGAGGAATTTCCCGGCAAGTTCAATGTCGGCATCGGCGCCGCCGCCATCAAGGATATCCTCAAGAGCCTGGAATTAAACGAGTTGTCCATCAAGCTGCGGGAAGAAATGCGGCAGACCGGCTCCGAGGCCAAGCGCAAGAAACTGGCCAAACGGCTCAACATTGCAGAGGCGTTCCGTGACTCGGGCAATAAGCCGGAATGGATGATTCTTGATGTCATTCCCGTATTGCCGCCGGATCTCCGGCCCCTCGTGCCGCTGGAAGGCGGCCGTTTTGCCACGTCGGATCTCAATGATCTGTACCGCCGGGTGATCAATCGCAACAACCGGCTCAAAAGGCTGCTTGAGCTCGATGCCCCTGAAATCATCATCCGCAATGAAAAACGGATGCTGCAGGAGGCGGTTGACGTGCTGTTTGATAACGGCCGCCGCGGCAAACTGATTACCGGGCCGAACAAGAGGCCGCTGAAATCCCTGAGCGACATGCTCAAGGGCAAACAGGGCAGGTTCCGCCAGAATCTGCTCGGCAAACGCGTCGATTATTCCGGTCGTACGGTTATTGTCGTTGGTCCCCATCTGCGGCTGCATCAGTGCGGTTTGCCGAAAAAAATGGCGCTGGAGCTTTTCAAGCCCTTTATTTACAACAAGCTTGAAATGCACGGCTATGTGACCACCATCAAAAGCGCCAGAAAGATGGTGGAAAAGGAGACCAAGGAGGTTTGGGACGTCCTGGACGAGGTGGTGAAGGAGTATCCCATTATCCTGAACCGCGCCCCAACCCTGCACCGTCTCGGCATGCAGGCCTTTGAACCGGTATTGATCGAAGGCAAGGCGATTCAGCTGCATCCCCTTGTCTGTTCCGCCTTTAATGCCGACTTTGACGGCGACCAGATGGCCGTGCACGTGCCCCTCACCGTTGAGGCGCAGATGGAGGCCCGGGTGCTGATGATGTCGACCAACAA
>JACQYM010000147.1 GCA_016208225.1 Deltaproteobacteria bacterium
AGGAGTAAAGGCAAAAGGCAAAAGGCAAAAGGCAAAAGGCAAAAGGCAAAAGGCAAAAAAATATTCAAGCAACCGAATCAGGTGTCAAGATTTTTATCTCCTCACTCCTCACTCCTCACTTTCTCAGAAAGGTAAAAAGAAATTTCTCCAGCACCAGCCGCGGCGGCAGGCCGCTGCTTTTCAGCTGAAATTCAGCTTCAAGCAGCTGGCGCAAAGCCTCTTGCAGCTCCGGCAGACTGAAATTTCCCGCCTGTTGGAAATTTTTATACAGCACAAAGGGGTGGCCGGTCAAAAACGGTGAAGCGCCGCAGCTTGATTTTTTCAGCTCCGGCAGATAGCCCTGCTGAAAGGCGGGAAAGGAAAGGTTGGCGCTGAATGGCGGCTCCTGCCGCTCCCGCACCGACCTGAAAAAGAGCAGCTTGCGCAGCAGATTGCGCAGGCCGGCCACCAGGGCCAGGGGATGGAGGCCGCTGTCATGCAGGCGGCAAACCAAGGCAAGGGAACGGGGAAGGTTGGCGGCAGCGACGGCATCATTTAATTCATAGATGGCCTCCTCCCTGGTCTGGCCGACAATCGTCTCCACATCCGCCCGGTTGACAACTTTGGCGTCGCCGACATAGAGGCTCACCTTCTCCGTCTCCCGCACCGCCGCCACCGGATGGAATCCCACCCGGTCGATGAGCAGGTCGATCACCCCTGGTCCCGGTTTTTTGTCCAATTCGGCCATGGTCCGGCTGACAAGATCGCGGATCACCGCGTCCCGGCCCTTCTGCGCCGCGGAGGTGGCCCCGCTGTCCACCGACAGGTCAATAACGGCGCCCAGATCACCCAGCAGCTTATACAGCTTCTTGCGTTTATCCACCGCCTCTGCCACCAGTATCAGCACATTGCTTGCGGGAATCCCTTTTTCCAGGACCTGCTGCACCAGCACATCACCGCTCACAGCCTTTTCCCCGGCCTGCCCGGCCGGCACCGGCAGATCCGCGCACCATGCCGCATCCGCCGGCTTGTCAAAGCCGAACAGTTTCTTCCATTGCGCGGCGGAGAGTTCCGCCAGCGATTCATCGCTTTCCAGACCCCCGGCCTGGATCATTTTCAGCAGATAGCGTCCCGCCTTTTCCGGCTTTGCCTCATCAGCCGCCTTTTTCGCCTTGTCCCAGAAGCCTTTGGCAACCGCTTTGGAATAAAAAAGCTGGGAATCCATGACCCTGATTACCTGGCGGCCGCCGAAAAGGCTGTACGTCTGCAGATGGTTCATGGTCTGGGCCACATTCTCCTGCTCGCCGTCGATGCGCTTGAGCCCCTGCTGGCGCGCCTTCTCATCCGGCAGCAGCTGACGGACGAGATCATCCGCCACCTCCCGGCAGAGATAGCGTTCCCCGAAAATCAGATAAACAGGACTGATCACCCCACGGTTGATTTCAGCGAGCAATCCGGCTATATTTGGTCGTAGATAAATCGGCATGGGGAAATATGTACCATGTCAAGAGTGACTATTCAAATGAAAGGAGAGGGAAGTGAGGAGTGAAGAGTGAGGAGTGAGGAGAAAAATCTTGACACCTGATTTTGTGGCTTGAATATTTTTTTGCCTTTTGCCTTTTGCCTTTTGCCTTTAAAGGGCGGGCATGAAACCCGCCCCTACCCTTCGCCTGCTTTCTCCTCACTCCTTACTTCTCACTCCTCACTAAAAAAATGGCCCTTCTCGGCGCCCATATGTCCGTGGCCGGCGGACTGCATCTGGCCTTTGCCCGCATCGGCAAGGTGCGCGGCCGGGCCCTGCAGATCTTTACCCGCAATCAGCGGCAATGGCAGGCGGCCCCTGTCTCCGCCGAGGAACAGGCGCTGTTTGCCGCCGCCTGGCAGGAATGGGGACCCTGGCCGGTGGCAGCGCACAACTCCTATCTCATCAACCTGGCCTCCCCGGCAAAAGAGGTGCGGGACAAATCCGTCGCCGCCCTGGCTGCCGAGCTGACGCGCTGCGCGGCCCTGGCTATCCCCTTTGTCATCATGCATCCCGGCTCCCATGGCGGCGATGGTATTGCCGCGGGGCTGCAGCGCCTGGTGGAGCATCTGGACCGTGCCCTTGATCTGGCCCCTGAGGCGGACCAGGTCATGGTGTTGCTGGAAAATACCGCCGGCCAGGGCAACGCTTTGGGTGCCGATCTGGCCGACATCGCCTTTATCATCAACCATGCCAGCCACGGCCGCCGCCTGGGCGTCTGCCTGGACACCTGCCATCTCTTTGCCGCCGGCTATGATTTCCGCACCCCGGCCGCCTACCGGCAGACCATGGCGGAGTTTGACCGCCTCATCGGCCTTGACCGGCTCCGGTTTTTCCATATCAATGACTCAAAGAAGGGGCTTGGCAGCCGGGTTGACCGCCATGAACATATCGGCCGGGGCGCCATCGGCCTGGATGGTTTCCGGCAGCTGCTGACCGATCCGCGCTTCGAAAACCATCCGATGACACTTGAGACCCCCAAGGGAGAAGATCTTGCAGAGGACAAGGTGAATCTGCGGGTGCTGCGGGCCTGCGCGCTTTAGGGTATGTTGATAAATGTTTCAAGATACCCTTTAGGGACTCAGCAATTGTTGAAATACCGCTATCACGGCTCGAAGGGTCCGTCATTCCGGCACGTTTTTTATATGAAAGTCACTTTTCTGTTTTGTTGAGCAGACAGGGGCCGTAGGAGCGGGCCTTGCCCGCGAT
>JACQYM010000148.1 GCA_016208225.1 Deltaproteobacteria bacterium
GTTGCCCGGTAGACATAGCGGCCCCCTTATGCCTTCCATGCTGATAAAAAGGATTGCCTGCAGGAAAACACCTTAGCCAGCAAGGCGTCCTGCCCAAGGATGAGGATGGACAACTGCTTTCCACACCGGCAAAAAATCACCGCTGCCTAGCAAAAGCATCTCCATATCCATCCTATTGAATCCCCCCTGATCTGTCAAATATTCATGAGGAAATTCGCGTGGCTGGCACCAATGTTTTTTTTGGGGGGGTTGGGTAGGGGCGGGTTCCAAACCCGCCCTGTCATTTGGTTCCAAACCGCCCTGTTTTGGGGTGAAGGGGTTGGGGTAGGAGGTAAAAAGCGGGTTTGCCGGTGTGGAAAGCAGTTGTCCATCCTCATCCTTGGGCAGGACGCCTTGCTGGCTAAGGTGTTTTCCTGCAGGCAATCCTTTTTATCAGCATGGAAGGCATAAGGGGGCCGCTATGTCTACCGGGCAACACCATCCGGAAAAATCATTCCTGATCATGATGGTGATCGCTGTGTTCATCGGCGGCTGCGCCGATTTGAAAAAATCAAAACCGATTCTGCCGATCCGCGAATATGAAAAGATGATTGTCGGCGACCTCAACGCGGATTACGTCGGCACCCAGAACTGTCTTGCCGCCTGTCATGAACATGACCGGCTGCGGCTGTCCTTCGACGCCAGCACGATGGGGGTGCAGCTGAAAAAGGACTCCGGCTTGCCCCTGGTGGATTGTGAATCCTGCCATGGTCCCGGCAGCCTTGCCATCAAGGGTCTGACCAGCGAACTGGTTGAGATGAACGCCAGGCAGGGCATCAGGACGGCATGTGATTTCAAGACGCTGATCGACTTGCAAAATCTTCCCGCCACGGCCCAGTCGCTCACCTGCCTCAAATGCCACACTGCCAATGCAACGTGTAACCTGCATAACTGGAACGCCGGACTCCATGGCGTCAACGAGGTCTCCTGTTTTGACTGCCATGATATTTTCCCTGCCAAGCCATCATCCCATCAAGGAGGGGCGGGTATTTTGCGTGGACTGTCACAACCCCCATGGCGGTTTCGCCGACCGGGATCTGCTGCAGGACAGCGTCAAGGAAACCTGCGTCCAGTGCCATCCGGACAAGCGAGGTCCATTCCTGTATGAGCATGCGGATGTGGTGGAGGACTGTCTCAACTGTCACAGCCCGCATGGTTCGGTGAACAGCATGCTCCTCAACGCCCGGGAGCCTTTTTTATGCCTCCAGTGCCATGAGGGCCACCGCATCAACCAGGAGGAGGGCGGCACGATTTCCGCCGAGAGGGCCAGGGCCTTTTATACCCGGTGCACCGACTGCCACTCCACCATCCATGGATCTGATGTTCCTTCAATCTCGGGAGGAGGGAGGTTTATCCGATGAGATGCAATACAAGGCATTGTATCCTGCATGTCTCTGTTATCGGGCTGGCTCTCTGCTGCGCTGTTCCCCCCGGCATGGCGGCGGAAGATCAGGGCGCACCGCCCGCCGCCGGGGCCGCCGCAACCCCGGACAAGGAAGAACCGGCCGTCTCGTACGAGACGGAAGGGGACTATTTCCTGGGATACCGCTGGGTATCCACCGAAGATTCCTTGAAAGCGGCGGAATATATTTATCCTCATTCCTCCGTCACCTTCGGCCTGGACTTGCTCTCCTGTCCGCTTCCTTACCGGTATCATGTCAATGCCGAATTTCTCAACAACTATGATTTTTACACGGATGCCGGTTTCGCCTATAAGGATCTGGTGCTGTTCAGAGACATCCTGGTCGGCGCGCACCATAATCTTCAACATCTGGACTATCAGTTTGCCGGTGAACCGCCCGGGCTTCGCTACGATGACAGAAATCCGGGGGACGATTATTATATCGACTTTGTCAGCAATCTGGCGTCACTGCGGCTCAAGGCGCCTGATTTTCCGTTTCACACCTTCGTGATCGACCGTCATGTGGAACGGGACGGCAAGGTGCAGCAGAGGTTCCTGCCGGGGGATTTTGATCATCTCGATATCACCTCGGCATCACGGGACGTCGACTGGCGGTCGGACGCCCTCAAGCTTGGCGCCAACAGCCATGTCGGCCCGGTCGAGATTGAATATGCCTATGATCAGGCCGAGTTCACGCCCAAGGGCAACAACATCCTCTATGACAGTTATCCCGCGGCTGCCGATTTTTCCAGGCCGGCCGACATCTATCCCCATAATGTTGTGCCCGAAACCGAATCGTCGGCGAATTCCGTCAAGCTGCATTCTTCCTATACCGGCGGCATGGTGGCCGCCGCCACCCTCAGCAATCTGTATCAGAAGAACAACTACAGCCGGACGGATTCCACCACCTGGAAGGGGGCCTTTGATTTCAGCTGGATCCCCGATCCCCTCGTCGGCCTGTTCTTCAAGTACAGGCACAAAGAGGTGGACATGGACAATCCCGATGCCGTTACCCTCAACGGGCTGAGCAGTACCTTGCTTTATCCGGTCCGGGACGGTATTTCGTATGATAAGGATGTGTTTTCCCTGTCAACAAGGTACAGGCCTTTTAATATTCTCTCGCTTTTTGCAACCTATGAATTTTCCCATCTCGATCGAAGAGATGTGGCCGAATGGGTCGTACTGCCGGGGCAATCCAATATCCACACCATCAATGTCGCGGCCCATGCCAAACCCCTTGATCGCCTCAAGGTAAAGGCAAGTTATGAATACAAGAATTACAGCCGGCCGGCATATAACAGCACCCCGGATACCTCCAACAAGATGCGGCTGTCCACGACCTACACCCCGCTTCCCTGGCTCAACATCTATCTGGAATACCTCCTCTCCCTGACCGAGCGCGATTCCCTGCGCTATCTCAATCCCGACCCCTCGCTGCTGCTGGAGATCGGCGAAAGAGACGGCCGGGGCGACCAGTTTCTCGCCAGTCTGTCAACCGAGCTTTCCGCCAGGGTGTCCCTGACCGCCAGCTGGTTCTTCCAGCGCTGGGATGTTGATCAGGACCTGGCGTACGGGAAATGGCTCACCACAGACGTCGGTGATCTGCCCTATCTTGATGCCGGTGTGCCGTATACCGATGAATCCAACTCTTTCTCTTTGTCGCTGCATTACCTGCCCCGGGAAGATATTACCATGAGCGGCAGCGTCACCCGCACCCTGGTTGAAGGGGAAGCCGGCTATGACGATGTGGTGGGGGGCGCGCCCTTCTCTCTTGCCTCGTTTTCCGCCCTGGAGGCAACAGGAACCACCCTTTCTTTCGATATTGCCAAAAAGCTTTCCAAGGAGTGGCAGATCGGGCTCAGGACCTACCTGGATATCTATGATGACAAGGAGTACGGTCTCCTGGACGGCAATGTATTCACCACCACCTTCAGTATAAAAAGGTATTTTTAACGTGAATACTTTACCCCGCCAGTTGCTGCGAATAGTGCTTGCCGTGCTTTTCGTTCTCGCCGGCCCGGCGGTGCTGTACGCCGAAAAGCGTATCGGCGTGATCATGACCGGCGATGTTCCCTATTATTCGACCATGCACGAAATCTTTGTCGCCGAGCTCAACAGGAGGAGTGCCGGCGGTGAAAAGATCGAGATCATCCTGCAGCGCCCGTTTCCGAACCCCATTTCCTGGAGCAATGCCGCCCGCAAGCTCATCGCTTTTGACGTGGACCTTATCGTGACCTATGGTTCGCCCGCCACCCAGGCCGTTATCCACGAAAAAAGCCGCATCCCGCTGGTCTATGCCGGCTTGTACGAACCCGACCGGACAGTCCTTAACGGCAAAAATGTGACAGGGTGCGGTTTCAAGGTTCCGCTGTCAAGCATTATCCGATATTTCAAAGGGTTCAAACCCATCAATACCCTCGGCATCGTCTGCAGCAGTGTTGAGGAAGATTCAATCCGGCAATACGAAACAATGAAAGAGCTCGCGGCGCAGCAGAACATCAAGACGTAGAAGATTGATATCCTGTCCCGCGCCGACCTGGATAAACTGCGGTCGAACAACAGGGATGCGATCTTCATCACCGGCAGTTCCCTCGCCCATTTGTGGCTTGACGAGATCATGTCGATTCTGCGCAAACAAAAGATTCCCAGCGCGGATATTTTCCCTGACTTTCTGGAAGTGGGAGTGCTGATGACGCTGTATCAACCCGCGCAGATGCAGGGAGAAATGGCCGCGGCAATGGCAGCCCGGATTCTTCTCGGCGAAAAGCCCGGGAACATCGCCTCGCATACCTTCCGGGATACCGAGCTGGTGTTCAATCTGGTGACGGCCCGGCATCTCGATATTACCTTTCCGATCCATCTGGTCGTCGAAGCGACAAGGGTAATAAAATGAGACGATCTTCTCCGTCGGCACATGGTTTCCCGATATGGCTTATGGTCTGCCTGCTCCTATGTCTTGCCGCCCCGGCCGCCATACCTGTTGCCGCCGCCGAACAGCCGGAGGAGCTGCTGATCGGCATCGAACCCGAGCACAACATTTTTGAGCACATGAAACGGTATCGCTTGTTAGCCGGCTATCTTTCCGACCAGCTCGGCGTCAAAGTAAATCTCACCATCATGAGCCGCTATGGGGAGGTGATCAAACGGTTTAAAACCCTCAAGCTGGATGGCGCGTTTCTTACCTCCTATACCGCGACCATGGGAATCAAGGAGCTGGGTCTGGAGCCTCTGGTCAACCCTGTCAATCTGAGCGGGGAATCAACCTCGCAAGGATATATTTTTGTACGGAAAGACAGCGGCATACGTGACGTCAACAGTCATGACTCGGCAATTTTTGCGGTTCTCGACGGCAGGGCCGATATCGGCGCGGCGAAAAATACGGTTTTCAACAAACTGGTGCACGACGACCCATCCATTCAGCAGGAGCTGGAGATCATCGCCCAATCCCCGAAAGTCCCTGAAATCACGCTCTGCATCAGAAAGGAAATTGACCCGGAGTTACGGGAAAAGCTGTCGGCCGTTCTGCTGCAGATGGACCAAACCCCCCAGGGCCGGGAGGTTCTCAAACAGTTCAAGGCCCTGCGGTTCGTCAAGTCGTACAAAACGGACTTTGTCCGGGTGGAAGAGATGGCGCAGGAAGCCCGGGCGGCCATAGCGGAACACGGCAGGGACTGATGAAGAAAAAAATAATCATCTCCTTTGTTATCCTGTTTCTGCTGTTTTTTGCAGGGATCGTCACGACCCTGCACATCATCAACACGACAACCACAAATCTCACCGCCCTGCTCACGCTGCACAAGGTTGAGGTCATCAGGCAGGACCTGGTCATCAACGTGCAGACCGTGCAGTCAAATCTGTATACGACCGGCACGTCGTTCGGCAAGGAGCTGGACATCATCGTTGATAATGTCCTCAGGCTCCGTGACCGGGCACAGACATGCACGGATTGCCATCATGAGGCGCCGATTGAAGAAGAAATCATTCATTTGCAGGAGCTGACGGAACAGTACCAGGAGGCGCTCAGTTACTTCATAACTTCGACCGCGGACGTGCAGAGGATCAAGAGACTGCAGACTTTCGCGGCCGATATCGGGGACAAAATCATTGAAAAGTCGCAGTGGATGGCCATGACGGCCAACGACGCCCTGCGCGAAAAAACAACCGCGGCAATGGCGGAAGTGGAGGCCTCCAAAAAAATATTGACCGGCACCCTCGCCTTTGCATTCTTCGTCGGCATCCTCTTCTCCATCTATTTCACGAAAAGCATTACCAGGCCCGTGGCGGCGCTGTTGGCAGCTTCCCGGAAAATCAAGGCAGGCACGCTGGAATACCGGATAGAGGAAAAATTGGAGGACGAATTCGGCGAACTGGCCACCTCGTTCAATGAGATGGCCGCGTCCCTGAAGGAGCAGTGCAATAAATTACAGGAAACGGAACGTCTGGCCGTGGTAGGCGAACTTGCCGCCGGCATGGCCCATGAAATAAAAAACCCCATGGCCGGCATCAAGGTCTCCATGGAGGTCCTCAGTCAGGATTCACCTATGCCCGTGGAGGACAAAGAGGTTCTGCGCCGGGTCATTAATGAAATCGACAGAATTACCGCGCTGCTCAAAGGGCTGCTCAACTATGCCCGGCCGCCGAAACCCGAGATGATTTCTCTCGATGTCACCCAGGTCCTGGAAACAACGATTAAATCCGCCAGGTATTCCCTGCGCAACCCAAGACACAAGGACAAGGAGCAGGACAGGCAGATCGAATTCGTCAAGGAGTTCAGTCCCGACCTTCCCCATATCGTTGCCGATCCCGGCCAGCTGCAGCAGGTTTTTCTCAACCTGCTGCTGAATGCAATAGACGCCATCTCCGCCATTCACGATCGACAAGGCGTCATCACCATCCAGGCCCGGCAGGCTTCGGAGAAGACCGTGCAGATCTCCATTGCCGATAACGGCAAGGGCATAGACGGCAAATCACTGGAGGAGGTATTCAACCCGTTTTTCACCACCAAGCCCCAGGGCACCGGACTGGGGCTGGCTATCACGAAGCGTCTGGTCGAGCAGCATAATGGCGGCAGTATTGCTGTGGCGAACAACCCGGACGGGAAAGGGGTGACCTTTACCATCACCTTGCCGGTTGATCCGCGGCGTGCTGCTGCTGAACAATGAAAAAGAAGGACTGAAGAAAAATGAAAAGGAGGATTACCATGACCATGGAACAAATGAGATACGAAGAGGCAAGATCGCAGATGATGCCGGGCGATGTCATCGCCTTCGGCGGCAAAGGCCATTTTTCGGAAATTATCAAGTTTGCGACCTTTTCGGATGTTTCCCATGTCGGCGTCATTCTGCAGACCAAAATCACCGATGACACCACGGACAGGTTCTTCAACCAGATCATCGAATCGACCTCCCTGAACGGCTTTAACGGGGTCAATGTGTCAAGATTCAGCGACCGGCTGAACAGTTATGACGGCGAACTCTGGTGGCTGCCCCTCAAGGACGAGATCAGGCAGAAGTCGTTCAACCAGAAGAATTTTTATGATTTCCTGTTTGACCAGGCCAAGAAAAAGATCCAGTACGACATGCCGCAGGCCATCGAATCCGCCCTGGATGCGCTGGACAGCATGCCGGCAGGCGTGCACGGCACGACGTATAACCGGGAAGATTTCAGCCGCTTCTTCTGCTCGGAGCTGGTTGCCGCCGGCCTGGAAAAGGCCGGGGCGGTGGGGGACGTCAATACTTCCGAGGTGACGCCCATTGATCTGTGCCGGTGGAACATTTACCAGGATAAATATTACCTGCTCAAAGGAAATAGGCAGAAGAAAATATCACGGTTCAACAGCTTGTCGCCCTCGCACTGGAATGTGTGACATCGGCGCCGGTTTCAGGCAGGTGGGCAGGGCATAAGACCAGGCTGATGCCCTCTGCCTGAACAGCCTTGTTAACTCCGGGCGTAAATGTCCCCCGCGGCCGGGGCCGATGCCGGGTATTCCCGAATGATCCGCATCATCTCTTCGGCATCCACCCAGGCGGGCAGGACAAAGCGCAACGTTTCGCCGACCGAGTAATTGAAGGTGCGCATACCGACCTTGGCCAGATGGGCAATGCACTTCAGGGTTGATTCCGGGTAGTCCGCGGTATATTCGAAGGAAAGCGCCGGCAGCGGTTCGGACAGACCCTGCAGGACCGGATATTCATACCCTTCGACGTCGATTTTGCAGAAAGCGGGCACCCCGTATTGTTTGATCAGCTCGCTGATGGTTGTGGTCGGCACGATGACCTTCCTGTTCCAGGTGTGGCCCTCGAATCGCCCTGCCTGGGAGACGCGGTCGATCCATTCCGTCGACATGGAGGCAAGGGTGGAGGAGGGGCCGACAAACAGCTCCTTGGTCCCCGGCAAGGCATCGATGGCCTTGGCAACGATGGACACCTGGTTGCTGCTGCTGAACTTCTGCCGCAGCACCTGCAGACAGTCGGCCTGGGGCTCTACCACCACCACCCTTGCCCCCAGTTTGAGAAATACCTCGGTCCGGTTGCCGATATTGGCGCCGATGTCAAAACAGATGCTGTCCTTTCCCACAAACTCCCCATAGAAGCGGGCCAGGTCCTTCATCTTCTTTTTTTTCTCAAAGCCACGCTTGACGCTTTTCCGCCATTGACTGTAACGTTGGTAGGTCGCGGTATTTCTGACAAGATCCGACAACGAAATTGTCTGTTTCCTCTCTTCTGTCATGCAGGGTGTCTCCATTATTGTTCTGACTGTCATCGATGGCTTCATAAAAAGTCTTTTTTACCGCCGAGCACACGGGGAACGCAGAGAAATAATATTTATTGCAATTAGTTATCTCTGCGTGCTCTGTACGCTCCGTGGTTAATTTTTCCATCAAACCCGTATCCAGCTCGCCGGCACCAGGTCCCTGGTGTCATATTTCGTTGTCCTGACCCAGGTCCGGGGCGCTACAACGATCTTGCGCGGATTCGCATTGAGCCATGCCGCCCACCAGGAAAAGCCGCTGTTGGCGACAATGCTGTGCCGGCAGCTGCTCATGATGCGGAAATCCTCATGGCCCTGCTCGGGGCTGTTGTTATCGACAAAAACCGCGGGATACTTGAGGCGGAGATGCTGTTTTGCCCATTCCGGCTCATCGCTGAAGATAAAAAAATGCGGGTCACGGACCAATTCCGCCATCATCCTGATGCCCTCCGTATAATAGCCGATTTCACAGACTCCATGCACCTGCCTGACCTTTTCCACTGCCGCATAATCACCGCGGCGGATGTGGATGCTGACCGACTCGACGGCCGCCACTTCCCCCAGCAGTTCACGATTTCTGCCGGACGGGGTCTACCT
>JACQYM010000146.1 GCA_016208225.1 Deltaproteobacteria bacterium
CCCGGTGGTGGGTATCGGTGCCTCGGCCGGCGGTCTGGAGGCGCTGCGTGAATTTTTATCCCCCCTGGCCCCGCCGGTCAACATGGCCTTTGCGGTCATCATGCATCTTGACCCGCACCATTCGAGCATGCTCGCCGGTCTGCTGCAGAACCATACGGCCTTGCCCGTGCTGACCATTGAGGACGGCATGCGCATCCGGTCCGGCCATGTCTACGTCGCCCCGCCCAACAGGGACGTGACGTTGATCGACAATACCTTTCAGTTGCTGGAGCCCATGAAAACAAGCGGCCTGCGGCTGCCCATCGATTTTTTTTTGCAATCACTGGCCGCGGACAAGGCGGAGCAGGCAGCCTGTGTCATTCTCTCCGGCACGGGCTCGGACGGGACCACCGGCCTGCGGGCCATCAAAGCCGAAGGCGGCCTTGCCCTGGTGCAGGACGCCTCGGCCAGATATGCCGGCATGCCCGGCAGCGCCATCAATACCGGCCAGGCGGATTTTGTTCTGCCGCCGGCCAGGATGGCGGAGCAGCTCCGGCAGTTTTTTCTTCAAAGCACACGGCTGGAACATGCGGCTGCAAAGTCCCTGGGCGCTGATGACGGGCTGCGCAAAATCTGCGTGCTGCTCCGGGCCAGGACCGGCCATGATTTTTCCGTGTATAAACAGAGCACCCTGCAGCGCCGCATTGAACGGCGCATGAATCTGCATCATATTGAAGATCTCTCGCTCTACATCAACTTTCTCCGCCAGAATACCACTGAACAGGATGAGCTCTTTTCGGACATCCTGATCGGCGTCACCCGGTTTTTCCGCGATGCCGAAGCCTTTGATCTGCTCCGGGACGACATCCTGAAGAATTATTTCGCCGAATTTCCCGGTAAAAGGACTTTCCGGGTGTGGGTGCCGGGCTGCTCCACCGGCGAGGAGGTCTACTCCATTGCCATCATTCTCAGGGAATGTCTGGACGAACTGAAAAAAGACGTGGCCGTGCAGATTTTCGGTACGGATCTCGATAACCGGGCCATTGACCGGGCCCGGGAAGGACTCTTCCCCGATGCCATTGCCGCGGATGTCAATGCACAGCGGCTGCAGCGGTTTTTCGTCAAGGAGGAAGCCCATTACCGGGTCCGCAGGGAGCTGCGGGAGTCGATCGTTTTTTCGGTGCAGAATGTCATCAAGGACCCGCCGTTTTCAAAAATCGATCTGCTCTGCTGCCGCAATCTGCTCATCTATCTGAATGCTGAAGCGCAACGGCTGCTTTTCCCCCTGTTTCATTTCAGTCTCAACCCGCAGGGCCTTCTTTTCCTGGGGACCTCGGAGAGCACCGGGGTGTTTTCCGATCTTTTCCGCAGCCTTTCCAAAAAATGGAAAATCTACCAGCGGGGAGAAGTTGCGAGCGGCAGCCGGCCGGCCGTGCGTTTTCCCGCCGGCCAGCGGGGCATGGAGATGGCTGCCGACCTTGCGGCCCCGGATTTTTGCCTTGCCGACAAGCCCGCGCTTGCCGCCCTGATCCATGCGGCATTGCTGGAAAATTTCACGCCGGCCTGCGTCATTGTCAATGACAGGGGGGACATCTTCTATGTCCACGGCAGGACCGGCAAATATCTGGAACCGTCCCAGGGCAAGCCCAGGATGAATATCCTGGACATGGCCAGGCACGGCATCCGGCTGGAACTGCGCAACCAGCTCAGAAATGTCGGCAAATCAGGACAGAAGGTGACCTGCCGGGGGGTGAGATTCAACTTCGAGGATGATGTGCGTTTTGTTGACCTGACCCTGCAGCCATTGAAAGGTGCGGGTCCGGCTGAAAATCTGATCATGGTGCTCTTTGCCGATGTGGCCGCGCCGCTGCCCCCCGGACATCCGTCCGCGGAGGGGCAGCTGCTGCCCAATGAGCGTGACCAGTATCTGCTGACCCTGGATCAGGAACTGCAGCATACCAGGGAAAATTACCAGACCAGCATCGAGGAGCTGGAAACATCCAATGAGGAACTGCAGTCGCTCAATGAGGAGCTGCAGTCGGCCAACGAGGAGCTGCAGAGCACCAATGAGGAACTGGAGGCATCCAGAGAAGAGCATCAGTCCCTCAACGAGGAGCTGTTGACGGTCAATGACGAGCTGCAGAGCAAGGTGGATGAGTTGGTGCGGGTGCAGAGCGATCTGCGGAATCTGCTGGACAGCACCAGGATAGCGACCATTTTTGTCGATAATGAACTGCGGATCAAGGGATTCACGGCCGAGGCGGCCAGGATTGTCAACCTGATCAAAACCGATGTGGGCCGCCCGCTGGAACATATTGTCACCACCCTTGACTGCGATGACCTGTATCAGGAGATCCGGCAGGTCCTCGCCACCCTGGCCGGGGTGGAAAAAGAGGTCAGGTCCAGGCGCGGCGAATGGTTTCAGATGAAGATCCTGCCCTACCGCACCACGGATAACGTCATTGACGGCGCGGTGCTCACCTTTGTTTCCATAACGTTTCAGAAAGAGGCCCAGGATCACCTTGCCGCCTTGAACGAGCAGTTGCAGCAGGCCGGGGATTACGCGGAAAAGGTGATTGATACCCTGCGGGAGGCGGTCATCGTGCTTGATAATGATCTGCGGGTTCTTTCCGCCAACCGGGCGTTTTACCGGATGTCCGGCCTGCAGGCGGCGGAGACCGTCGGGAAAAATTTCACGGAAATCAGCGACAGGCGGTGGGGCATCCCCCGGCTCATGGAGCTGTTGCAGAAAACCTTGCGGGACGGCGACGTGTTTGAGGATTTTACGGCCGGCGACACGATGCTGAATGGCCGTCGCATTGACGGCCGGACTGAGGCGGCCCAGCAAATCCTGCTGGCCTTTGAGGTCAGGGAAGGGGCAGGGGCTGATGGAAAGGCGGGGCAGAGGCCATGACCGGAAAAAGTACCCTCTCCGGCTTTACCATTTTGCGCCGCCAGGCCGAGCAGATGCTGCGGGACAACGGCCAGGGGACGATTGCCCGGCCGGAGGAGCTGGCCGCGATTCTGCATGATCTTGAGGTGCACCAGATCGAACTGCAGCTGCAGAACGAAGAACTCCTGCGGACCCAGCATGAGCTGCAGCAGGCCAAGGAGGATTATTTTGCCCTCTATGAGCTGGCGCCCGTCGGTTATGTCACCCTGAACGGCGGAATGCGCATTATCCGGGCCAATCTCTCCGCCGCGCTGATGCTGCGGGTGGAACGCGGCTTGCTGCTGAACAGCGGATTTTCACGGTTTGTCAGCCCGGCCGATTATGGCCGTTTTCGAGAGCTGCTGAATAAAAGCAATGAAACAGGCGGAACAGGGAGCTGCGAACTGGATCTGGTGCTGCCCGGCGCCGCCATGGTGCATGCGAAACTGGAATGCGCTGCGTTGCGGCATGGGGAAACCGGCGCGGGAGAGTACAACCTGACCATTACCGATATCAGTGCGCTCCACCAGGCCCACCAGTTACTGCAGCAGGCCAATGCCGAGCTGGAAAGGCGGGTGGCGGAAAGGACGGCGGAGCTGCAGGAAACAAACGTGCGGCTCATGGCCAGCGAGGAAAAATTCCGCACCATTGCCGATTATACCTGCGACTGGGAGTACTGGCTCAGCGAGAAAGGGGAATGTCTCTATAACTCTCCCTCCTGTGAGCATATCTGCGGCTACAGCCCCGAGGAGTTCAAGGCTGATCCCCGTTTGTGTCTGGGCGTCATCCATCCTGATGATCGGGAAAGAGTAGCCCAGCACCGGGTCGAAGAGCTGTTTGACAAACATCTTGCAAGTTTTGATTTCCGCATCATCCATAAAAACGGTACGGTCCGCTGGATCGCCCATCTCTGCCGGCCGGTCTATAACCGGCAGGGGCGATTTGTCGGCCGCCGGGGCAGCCACAGCGATATCACCGTGCGCAAGCACTTTGAAATGGAGCTGCAGAAGGCCCATGCCGAACTCGAGACCAGGGTAAGGGAGCGCACCAGGGAACTGGAGGAGACCAATGTGGCGCTCACCGTGCTGCTCAGGAAAAGAGCAGAGGACAGGCATGGCCTCGAACAGCAGATCCTGGCCAATGCCGCGGATCTGGTGGAGCCGTATCTGAAGAAGCTGGAAAAAGGTCCTCTCTCGGTTGCCCAGAAAAATCTCGTCGCCATCCTCAAGTCGAACCTGGAAGAACTCATCTCGCCGTTCAGCCGTTCTCTTGCCGTAAAATTCGGCAAGCTGACCCCGGCGGAAATCCAGGTGGCCAACCTGGTCAAGCTCGGGAAAAAAACCAAGGAAATCGCCCGGCTCCTCGACCTTTCGCCGGGCACCATTGATATCCATCGAAAAAATATCAGAAAAAAGCTCGGTCTGACCAACAAGGGCCTCAATCTGCAGTCTGCGCTCTCCACGTATTCCACATCCGGCTAAGCAGTTGACCGCTGTTTGTCGGGAGCCGGAAGTTGTCATTTGCGCGCAGGCAGGTTCCCGTTTGTTGACAACTGATTGAAATTAAACGATTTTAAGTTTTGGCAGGAATGAGGGGAATTGCATTTCCCGACCTTTTCCGAGGTTTTCACCCTGCAAAATGGGTATTTTATATATCCATTTTATATACTATTTTGTCCTATTGTTTTTCCTAGTAGATTTGCGCATAATAAAGATACTTTTTGTCAGGTATGCTGGGTGTAGTATACTATTTCCTGCCGGGAGCCCCATGTCTTCAGGTGAGCACCATTGCCCAAAGGGGCAAATGATCCTTCGCCGGGAGGCATAAGCACCTTGCAGGCATACAGCCACTGATGAGCGTATCACACGGGGGACATTTGTTTTTTCCGGACCTGAGCGAATGAATGTTCTGTGCGGGTAATGAGAGTTGCGGAAATAAAATCAGCGAGATGAGGAAGACCAAGATGCCTAAGCACGACGAATCATCAGACAAAAGGGAACATCAGCGTTTCAAGGTGTGTGAGACGGTCTTTGCCCTGCTGGAAGGGGATGTTGAGCGGCAGCCGGCCCAGGTGGTGAATGTGGCCCGGGGTGGTGTCTGTCTGCACTATTTCCGGGATAAATATGCATGCAGCTGGCGGCAGCTGACTATTTCCTCTTTTCATGCCGACTGCTTCCTGGGCCAACTGCCGGTTGAAATCGTCTATGACGGACCGGTGGAAGATGAGGGCTGCCGTCCGGTAAACGGCATGCGCCGCTGCGGCCTGAAATTCACCGAACCGACCTCAACCCAGCAGGCCCTGTGGGACATTTTTATCGAGCAGAATGCCACAACCCTTAATGGCCATGGATTGAAGCCCGGCAGGAATGACCTGCTGCCTGAATAGGCGTGTGAGCCATCCGGGCGTTTTCCCGGACTTTTTACGAGACCACCAAAAAATAACCGTCAATCGCAATCTCGGGGCTGCAACACAATGACGAGGGAGATAAATGAACAGCCGGAGGCAATCACCGTGCAAACCATGGAACGCAGAAAAAACAAGCGACACAGGATCAAATCGGGCATTGCCGCCCTCATGCTGCCGGACAGGTCGCAGATCGCCACCATCATCGATATCAGCACGCACGGCCTGTCGTTTGTCTGCCAGGAGTGCGAGATCATGAGAAATAATCAGGTTGAGATGGATATCCTGCTGCTGGATGACATCCTCCGTCCGGATAATGACATCTTTTTCCCGAGCGTGCGGTGCACGGTTGTTTCAGCCGTTTCGTATACTGACCCGGCAGCCCATGTCATCCGGCGGATGACACGCTGCAGCGTCAGATTCAATACCTTGATCCCCCTGGAATCATTTTCATTACGCCGCTTTTCCTTTCCCGGTGAAAAACCGGAAGCTTGCGCGCAAAAGAGCCGGCACGGCTGAAATTGCCGTGGCCTCCTTTCCTTCTAAGTGTAAAAAAACGCCTGAAGTAACTTCAGCCATTTTTTTTTGAACTTCAGCCACTTAAAACACTTCCCCCCTGTTGATAAGTTGCCCCTTTTCCGTTTTGCTGCCATACTACATAATAACTGGGCCTTTGGCAAAATGAAGCGAGCCTCCTGTCACAGCACGTGACCTGAAATGACGTCATTCCGGCAGGGTGTGCAGGAGCTCAGCTGAATTGATGATTGGATGCGTGTTGCCGCGGCGCCAAATTGCGGAAACATGAGCATCTTGAAATGAAAAGATGTTGCGATCCGGTGACGGTCGCATTGATGGGGGTGTACCGGTGCAGACCAGCGGCTGTTACCTCGGGGTGGATCTCGGCTCGGTGAGCCTGGACGGCATGGTGATTGATACTGAGGGCAGGGTGCTCTGGCACGCCTACCGCAAGGTGCAGGGCCGGTCGCGGGATGCGGTGGCCATGCTGTGCCGGCAGCTGCAAGAGGAATGGCTGCGGCCCTCTCAGGTGACGTCCCTGGCCGGGGCCATGGCCACCGGCAGCGGCAAGGAGGTTGTCCGGGAAATGCTGGCTATCCCCGTGGTCAACGAGATCGTGGCCCACGGCACGGCCGCGGCGCTGTTTGCCGGGGGCAGTGCTTCGGTCATCGAAATCGGCGGTCAGGATTCCAAATTTATTCTGGTCGATGCAAAGGGACCATACGATTATTCCATGAACGAGCTGTGCGCGGCCGGCACCGGGGCATTTCTCGATGTGCAGGCCGAGCGGCTCGGGCTTTCCATTGAAGAGCTGTCGGCCATGGCGGCGGCTGCCGAAACGGTGCCGCCCATGGCGGGCCGCTGCAGCGTCTTCGCCAAATCGGACATCATCCATCTCCAGCAGCGGGGCGTGCCGGTTGACCAGATCGTGGCCGGCCTCTGCCACGCCCTGGCCCGCAATTATGTGGCCAACCTGATCCGGGGCCGCAGGATCATCAAGCCCGTGGTTTTTCAAGGGGGCGTGGCGTTGAACGACGGCGTTATCCGCGCCTTCAAGGACATTCTGGACCTGACCGATGACGATGTCCGGCGGCCGGAGATGCCCCACATGGCAGGCGCCCTGGGCGCGGCGCTGCTGGCGCGGAGTTCCCCTGCCGTTTTGTCTGGCGCGGCAGTGGAACGGGCGGCGGCCCGGGTCGGTACGGGGGGGCCGGGGGCGGGAATTTTTACCGCCCGGGCCTGGCGCATGGATGCCGGGGTTGACCTCATGCGGAATCTGGAATCCTGCGAGGCGTTTACCCAGCCGGTTCCCGGCGCCAAGGTGTTCATCGGCCTGGATGTCGGTTCCATCAGCACCAAGGCCGTGGCCCTGTCCGCCGCAGGGGTGCTGCTGGCCCAGGTCTATATCTTCACCGCCGGCAAACCTCTGGCCGCGGTAAGCCGTGCCCTGGGCCTATTGGCGGGAAAAATCAGCGGCACCGAAATCGCCGGCGCGGGCGTCACCGGTTCCGGCCGCAAACTTGCGGGCTATGCCGTGGGTGCCGACCTGGTGGTGGATGAGATCACGGCCCAGGCCAGGGGGGCCTGCTTCGGCCTGGCCGAAGCGGATACCATCATTGAAATAGGCGGCCAGGACGCCAAGTTCATCCGGGTGGGAGAAGGCGGCACGGTGCAGGATTTCGAGATGAACAGGGCCTGCTCGGCCGGCACCGGCTCCTTTATCCAGGAACAGGCGGTACGGCTGGGCGTCGACCTCAAGGAGGAATTCGCGCGGCTGGCCCTCGGCTCACTGACGCCCCTGCCGTTCACCAGCAGATGCACCGTATTCATGGAGTCTGATCTGGTCCACCACATTCA
>JACQYM010000158.1 GCA_016208225.1 Deltaproteobacteria bacterium
AAGGTTGACCACCGCTTCCCGTCCACCGAATTCCTGAGCCTGTAGGTTGGGTTAGGCCGCTTTTGGGCCGTAACCCAACATCCCTGTGCCCGTGACGTTGGGTTACGCTTCGCTAACCCAACCTACGGATGATGACCTGCTCCCGGAGATGGGGTTGTAGGGGTACCCCTTGTGGGTACCCTTGGCCCGCGCCTTGGGCAACCACAAGGGTTTGCCCCTACAGAGACGCAACTGCCGGACCAATCAGACCAATTAGTTGTAGGTTGGGTTAGGCCGGCTTTTTGGCCGTAACCCAACATCCCTGTGCCCGTGACGTTGGGTTACGCTTCGCTAACCCAACCTACGGATGACCTGGCCCAACCCAGTCAGACCAACCCGACCAACCCGACTAATCCGGCCGGATGATCATCCAGGAACGCATGGCAATATCCCCTGTTCCCTTTTCCCTGCCGCTCACCGTCACCCGACTCACCCGCCGTTTCAGGGGTTTGTCATTGTCAATATAAACAAAATCGCCATCAATCCTGGCCCGCCGCCAGCCCAGATCAGTCACGTAAATGCCGAGGGTTCCCGGCTCATACCTGCCCGGCTGGGGAAGGGTGGCGCCGAATCGCTTCACCTTGGCATTTTTCAGGGACAATGTGGAGGGCTGCATTGCCCTGATCGGCAGGTCAACGCGGTCCAGCACCTCATCCAAATGCTCGATGGTGCTCCATACGGAACCGGTGATCGCCTCCCTGGGAATGGCAGTCAGATCCGTATCCAGGCTGATGGGGCCAGGGTTCTGGCTCAGGATCGCCTCATACCCCAGCTTTCCGGCCTCCTCCTGCACGATGGCGTTATACTCGCCGTACGGCAGGGCAAGATATTTCGGCCTTTCTCCCAGTTTTTCGGCCAGGACCCGCGCCCCTTTCCGCAGATCGGCGCTGATCCAGGTGCGGTAAGCGGCCCCGCCGAGTTCCCCGGGCCGGTCAGCCATGTGGTTATGGGAATAGGTGTGGTCCTGGAAATCGACCCCCTCCTTCTGCATCTCCAGCACCTGGTCCCAGTTCAAATAGGTCGGCGAGTCGCTGTCAATGCCGCGTACATAAAGAAAAACGCTGAAAGGATAGCCGAATTCCCGGAGGATGGGCCAGGCAACGTCATAGACGCTTCTGAAGCCGTCATCAATGGTGATCACCGCCGCCTTGTCGGGCAGCGGCATCCTTTTTTTGATGGCGGTCACCAATTCCCCCAGAGGCAGAACCTCATAACCGTTGTTTTTCAGGTAATTCAGCTGGGCGCGGAACTGGACGGCGCTGACATTGGTGGCGGGATAGCGCTCCTCGTCGAAACGGTGATAGGTCAGCACGGCGATCCTTGGCCGGGGCGTATCGGTCTGCACCCTGGCTGCCAGCGGAGCAGGGAGGCAAAAAGCTAAAAACAGCATGAAAGAAAAGACGCAACATACTATAGTCACGATATTTTTTGGTTTCGACAGCTCAATTCCCACGGGTGCGATATGGTTCATGGCAGCAAGACTTTTTTCGATGGAGCTGAACTGAACTTCGGTGGCAAACGAGTCTCTTGTAAAATGAGGCAACCGTTCATTCTGGAATCGGAGCAGTATGACCTGAACGACGTCATTCCGGTGGATCCTGGATCAAGTCCAGGAGGAATCCAGTTTCCCGGCATGACAACAAGAGACTGAGACTGGATGCCGGATAAAAAACCTCCGGCATGACGAAAAAAAATAAATCACGCATTTTGCAAAAGGCTCAAACAGTTGTCAAAAAAAAGTGAACCGGGTAAAAAGAGGAAGTGTTTTTATTTCATCAATGTCCAGCTTCATACCAATTTCATCTCCGGGAGGAAAGATATGTTTTACCGTCTGCTTGTTTTTCTGCTGCTGCTCAGCCAGCCCCTGCTTGCCCTGGCCGGCGACGCCGCGCCCCGCAAGGCGAACGTGGTCATGGAAACGACCATGGGCACCATCAAACTTGAGCTTTTTGACGACAAGGCGCCCATTACCTGCGCCAACTTCCGCCGTTACGTCAATGAAGGATTTTTCAACGGCCTGATCTTTCACCGGGTCATTCCCGGTTTTGTCGTGCAGGGCGGCGGTTTTGAGCCGGGCATGAAAAAAAGAAACACCCATGAGCCCATTGTCAATGAGGCGGACAACGGCCTGAAAAACAGCCGCGGCACCCTTTCCATGGCCCGCACCCAGGACATATACAGCGCCACCAGCCAGTTCTTCATCAACGTGGTTGACAACCAGAGCCTGGACCACCAGGGCAAAACCCCGTCCGCCTTCGGCTATGCGGTTTTCGCCAAAGTGATCGAAGGCATGGATGTGGTGGACAAAATCGTTGCCACCCCCACCGGCCATGTGGGACCGCATGGCGATGTTCCCAAAACCGACGTGATCATGACCAAGGTCTACGAGGAGAAATAACAAAAGCGTTCAAGCGTTAAAACCGTTCAAGCGATCAAACGCTGGAACGTTTACACGCTTGAACGTTCTTTTACTTCTTCCCCTCGTCAAACAGGGACGGGATCTTCGGCTCCTGTCCCTCCTCCGCTTCCTTCTTGTCCACCAGTTCGACAATTTTGCGCACCGGCCGGATTGCCACCCGTTTTCCCCTGGCTACCGAACCCTTGATGAGAAATTCGTCAAAGACGAAATCCTCATAGTTCCTCTTCGCCCTTTTGGACGGCTTGAAGTGGATGCGGACCCTGCCGCCCTCCCCCAGGGAGAGGAACTGGATATGCGACCTGGCATGCGGGGGAAAGAGATGATATTCCTTTTCCAGGATGAACTTCGGGCACTCAAAACGCTTGAGGTAGCTGAGTCCTTCCTCGCCGTCCAGATAGATGACATTAAACACCAGTTTTTCATCGACCGTACCGACCCAGGCGAGTTCCGAGCCGACAAATACCTTGTCGGCCACATGAATCGCCTTATAGCTGCCGTTGTTGAAGATGAGCAGCAGCTTGTCATATTCCGAGCAGGCAAAGGCAAGGTCACAGTCGCTCTTCACCTGATGGCCGAGAAAGCCGCCTTCCCGGTGATAGCCGACCGTGAGATTGGACAGGGCCACCTTGCGCGCCTCAACCTCGGAAAAGGTGGTGATCTCGGTACAGCGCGGATAAAGGGGGCCATAGGCGGCCAGCAGTTTGTCGAGGTAGCGCAGGGAATAGGCCACCATGTCCCGCAGGTCCTTTTCCACCTGCTTCATCCTGTCCTGAATCTCTTTGATGTCCTTGTGCTTTTTATCGATATCGTACCGGGAGATGCGGCGGATGCGGATCTCCAGCAGCTGCTCAATGTCCTCCTTGGTCACGTCCCGCAGCAGCCGCTCCCGGAAAGGCTGCAGGGACTCGTTGACCGTACTCGTCACCAGTTTGTAGCTGGTGCACTCCTCGATCTTCTTGTAGAGCCGCTCCTCGATGAAAATCTGTTCCAGCAGGTGGGCATGCAGCTTTTCCTTGAGCCGGTCCAGTTCGATTTTCAGTTCGGTTTCCAGGTCCGCCTTGAGCTTCGCCGTATTGTCGCGCAGCAGTTCGGAAACGGAGATATTGACCGGCCGGTTGTCGCGGATGGAGGTGAGGTTGGGGCTGATGGGCACCTCGCAGTCGGAAAAGGCGTACAGCGCCCGGATGGTGTCCTCGGCATAGATACCCCGGGCCAGCTTGATCTCGATCTCCACCTCTTCCGCCGTGTAGTCGTTGATGGAAACGATCTTGATCTTGCCCGACCGGGCCGCCTTCTCGATGCTTTCCATCAGCGACAGGGTGGTCGTGGTATAGGGGATCTCCTTGATCAGAATGGTCTTGTCGTTTTTTTCCACGATCCTGGCCCGGCACCTGATCCTGCCGTTGCCGTCGTTGTAGCCCGAGACATCCATGAGCCCGCCCTGGGGGAAATCGGGGTACAGGGCAAACGGCTCGCCCCGCAGGATCTTTTTCTGGGCCTCCAGCAGCTCGCAGAAGTTATGGGGCATGATCTTGGTGGCCATGCCCACGGCGATGCCGTCGGCGCCCTGGAGCAGAAGCAGGGGCAGCTTGGCCGGCAGGGTAACGGGTTCCTGCATGCGGCCGACGTAGGAGTCGACAAACTCGGTCAGGTCCTTGTTGAACAGGGTTTCCCTGGCCAGGGGGGTCAGACGGCATTCGATATAACGGGCCGCCGAAGGGCCGTCGCCGGTGTAGATGTTGCCGAAGTTGCCCTGGCGCTCGATGAGATAGCCCTTGTTGGCCAGGTTGACCAGGGCCCCGAAGATGGACTGATCGCCATGGGGGTGGAGCTTCATGGTCTCCCCCACCACGTTGGCCACCTTGTTGAAGCGGCCGTCATCCATGTTGAACAGGGTCTGCATGATGCGCCGCTGCACCGGCTTGAGCCCGTCGGTCACATCGGGGATGGCCCGTTCCTTGATGACATAGGAGGTGTAGTCCAGGAAATTGTCATCAAAAAGCTTATGCAGGGAGCCGTATTCGGTCATATTTTTTCCTACTGGTTCTACTGGTCTTGTTGGTCTGACTGGTCTTGTTGGTCTGACTGGTCTTATTGGTCTGATTGGTCTAACTGGTCTTGCTGGTCCTATTGGTCTTTTTCGTGTTATTTTGCGGTAGGAGCGGGCCATGCCCGCGATAACCCGTTACGCAATGCCAAAGGTCGCGGGCATGGCCCGCTCCTACCCCCGAGACGAGCCTGTAGGTTGGGTTAGGCCGTTGTTTGGCCGTAACCCAACTTCCGTTTGCCCATGACGTTGGGTTACGCTTCGCTAACCCAACCTACGGATGATGACTGGTTGGTCTTGCTGGCCTGACTGGTCCTACTTGTCTTTTGCATGTCGTCTTGCCGTAGGAGCGG
>JACQYM010000159.1 GCA_016208225.1 Deltaproteobacteria bacterium
TTGGTGGGTTGATAGTCAAAGGCCAGTTCATAGGTTTCGATTTCTTCCGGCCCGATATCTTCACTGCCAATGGCCACGGTGTTGTTTTTGGTATATTGCTCGCCGAAGGAAGGGGCCCGGAAGGCCTGGCCGGACATGAGCTTGGTGGTGAGATCATAACGGGTTTCCCATACCAGGGCCGCCCTCGGGTTGGTGGTGGAGCCGAAGTCGCTGTACTCGTCATAACGCATGCCGGCGGTCAGCTCCCACCGGGGGGCAAGCTGCCATTCATCCTGCACCAGGCCATACAAGAGCTGGCGGTTGGCAGCGGCGGAAAAAATTTCATCTGATGCAGTAATGTGCACCATCCGGCCAAGGAGGGTGAAAGGAGGGCCGGGATCAAAATTTCGGTACTGGTCTGGCTCAAAATCATAATTTTTAAAGCCAATCCCCATCCGGAGTTGGTGATCAACAAATCCCTTGTAAATGGTGCTGGCTTCAATGCCGCCGTCCTGACTTTCCTGGCGCGGATTGCCAAGCATGTTGAGAAATGTGGGTGGGTAATATTCAATCAAAGGATCAACTTTCATGTAGGAGTAGTATAGCCTGCCGTTCATGTCCCAGTTCGCCAGCAGATGATCATTATGGTAAGTGAGATCCGCCAGTAATGATTTGCTGTCGTCATCGTTGCCGTAGGTTATGGCCTGGAAGCCGCCCGGTCCGCCGCTCGCCTCCTGCAGGGTGCCGTAGAGATGGAGATTCCAGTCTTCTTTGCGCAGGTTGAGGTGGCTGTCCAGCAGTTCCCGGGCTGTGTCCAGCGGGCCGGGGGCATTGGATAGGGCTGGAAAGCCGATGGCATGCAGATAATCCCTTTCGATGATGCGGTCTTCGTCACCGCTGGTTTTCTGCCACTCAAGACCCAAGGCAAGATCCCAGCCTCCATACTGGCCGCCGTGCTGGACCCAGGCGTCGCTGGTGTCAAAAGAGCCGTAGCGCGCTCCGGTCTCGGTGCCGTTGATCTCGAAGTTGTCCTTGGTGATGACGTTGACCGTGCCGGCAAAGGCATCGGCGCCATGCAGGGCCGAACCAGGCCCCCGCACCACCTCGATGCGGGAGATCATGGCCACCGGCATCTGGAAGGTAACAGGTCGGCTACCCTGGTAGCTGGAGGTAAAGGGCACGCCGTTGATCAACAGCAGCACCTGGGGATTGAGGCTGGTGTGGATGCCGCGCATCGACCGGTGAACCATTGAGCACCGGACGGCTCCACATGCAGGCCCGGCACGGTTTCCAGGGCCTCGTCCAGGGTGGTGGCCCCGATATTTTTAATGTCCTCGGCCGTGATGACGGTGGCCACCGACGGGGCAAGATGCACCGGCTTGAGCGAACCGGTGGCGGTGAGCAGCAGCCGGTCGGTGCGGTAGACATCTTCTTCCTGGGGGCCCTGGCCGAACATTTCGGCAAAGCTCTTTGCCTCCTCCTGTCCCGCCGCCGTCAGCTCTTCCGCTGCCATGGCAGGAATGCCGCCCAGCAAACACACAAAAGCCGCCGCAACAACAAGTGGCTTACCATCCATAAACACCCCTTTTCGCTTACGTGGCCTGTGATTGCAAAATTTACAGTGCCACCAGTATTGAACATCCTTCTTTTCGGCTGACATAGGAAAAAATATAGTATTTTATTCAGGCTAGGGAAGAAAGGTGAGGAATGTCAAGCTGATTTCCCATCCCAGGGAGGAACCGACCGGAAAACCATTCCCCGCCGGGAAAATCACCTGCCGATCACAAAAGTCGCCATGTCAAGGGCCAGGGGGGATATCGCAAGCCCGATGCGTTCGGCAGTGGTGAGGTTGACGGAAATCTGGGTGCCGAGGGGGTCCATCACCCCGAGGTCCCTGGGATGCTGGCCGTGCTCCAGGATATTGCGGGCCATGGCGGCAGCCTGGGCCCCGATCTGATTGGTATCCGGATTGACGGAAAGGGTAAGACCCATTTTGGCGATATTTTCCATCTGTCCCATGCAGAGCAGTTTTTGATTGATGCAGCGCTCCCCGAGCCAGTCAAGGTTTTCCAGGGTGTACAGCACGGGATCGTTCAGCACCCAGAAGGCATCAACCACGGGCGATATTTTCTTGAAGGCGCGCTGGAATTCCTTGGAGCGCTCGATGGGTTCAGCCACCAGCGTAAGCCCGAGCAGGGCCGCAGCCTGCTCGGCCTGTTCATAAATCTGGACCGAGTGGGGGCTGTAAATCAGACCGATGCGCCGGACAGAAGGGGAGAACATGGTCATGTTGACAAACTGGGTGCCCGGCGCCATCTCCGCGGCAATGCCGGCAATGTTGTCCCTGCCCTCCAGGAGCTGATAGCGCTGCCAGTTCAGCACCATGGCAAATAGTATCGGAATATCCCGTTGTTCTTCGGTCCACAGCTTGGCCACATAGGCCGCCTTGGCCCCCAGGGCGAAAATAAGGGCCGGCCGGTCGGCCAACAGCTTCTCCTTCAGACCGGGGTCATGACTGATATCGCCGTGCAGGTTGAAGACCTGCACGGGCCGGCCGATTTCCTCGCGGAAGGCGGCCGCCGGCTGGGCGTAGGCCTCTTCGCTGTCCGAGAGCAGAATGGCCACCGTTGCCCCCGGCCCCCCGGCGGCGAACACCGGTCCCGGCCAGGCGCTGAATGTGGTCAGCAGGAAAAGGATCAATTTAATGAGGATAGACTTGCCATGCATCGATCTGCAGCATCTCCATGATTTTTGCGACATTTTCATTTTGCCTGCCTGCCAGCAGGAGTGATTTTAATTTTTCCACCTCTTCCGCCGAAACAATTCCCTGGGCATAACAGAGCACAGGCAGCGGCACAGGTTGTGAAACGGCCAGGGTTTTGACGGTCTTGGGGATCTGCGGATTGATCCTGCCGATATACGTCAGATTGTCCATCGATACCAGGGCGGCCTTCACCTGCCGCAGGGCAAGGGCGAACAGGGCGTCGGAGTCCTTGGCCGTTGTGACAAAGGTCAGCTTGTCGTATGTCAGCCCATGGGCGGCGAAAATGGCCTCGTTCAGCATGGCGAGGCCCGCTTGGCCCATGGGGGTCATGGCGATGGTGACGCCGGGCAGCTTCTCCATGGTCAGATCCGAATCAGCAGCCACCAGCAGCACCTTGCGATACGTGCTTGTTCCCTGGCGGACCGGCACCAGGAAAGGCTTGAACCTTTTCTTGAGGTTTCCGTCCTGCCGGAGGTACCACTCGGGCAAAAAGAGGAAATCCGGCGGGTCATCCACTATCTTGGCTTCAAAATCCCGCAACCGGACAAAAGGTTGAAAAGCGCAGGTCAAGCCGCCCGATGTCAATGCCGCATCCATTGTCTCTTTGAGCCGGGTGAGGTTGCTTTGCGTGGAATCGGGATTGAAGTAATAAAATGAGGAAAAGGAGGCGGAACCGACCGGTCGCGGGCAGCAGAGCAGCAGCACTGCTGTCAGCAGCATGACGATGTTTTTGCAGCTGTTTCCGAATGGTCGTTGCATGAGCGCGGCCGGCAGGGATGTGATTGCCACTTACCAACGTAAGTGATCGGAGTCATTCATTATGCAAAATGATACGTGATAATTGTGAAAAAATATACAAAAACATATGTAATTACTCAGGAGCCAGGAGCCAGAAATCATAGCAGGTGTAATTTGTTGCATCTGTTTTTCCACCGCATGCGCATCAGAGAAATTATTCGCTCCGGCTGCGTACCCTCTTCATGGCCTGCTGCAGATAGGGCGGGATAATAACGCCGGCGCGCAGGGCGTTGTTGAAGGCCTGCAGCAGATCCTGATCGGAGATGCCGGCCTTTGTCCAGTAAGTGACCGGGTCCCGGGCAAAATCGGCGATGATGGCCAGCACTGCGTCATAGTCCCGGACCACATGACAGAAATTGGACACCCAGGCAGGCGCCAGCCGGACAATGTGGGTGCCGATGGTCTTCAGGCTGGAGGCTGTTTTCAGCTGCGCCAGGGTGGACTCCCAGAGATGGGCGCCGTTTTCCCCCAGGCCGAAGGGATCGACAAAGATATGCGGGGCCGGCAGGCTTTCGAAAAGCTTGAGATTGGTGATGGCGATCAGCAGCTCTTCAAAGGTGCCCATACCGCCGATATTGTATATCTTGAACAGGGAGGTGCGGTCGAGAATGTTCTGCCGCATGTGTCTGGCCGAATTGTCGGCCGCCGCATCATCGGCAATGCGCATGACGCCGGGGCCGCTGCCGTGGCAGACGGCAAAGCAGCCGCCGATTTCCGGCACATCGCTCAGCTGGTCAAAAAACTGATGGATCTGTTCGGTGAGAATCGCATCCGTCCCCTCAACATGGGAGCCGAACATGGCGATCATGGTGTGCACATCGGCCATTTTTTCCTTGCCTTCCCGGGTCATCCAGAAGCCGCGGTGAAACTCCCGCACATGTTTCTCCTTGCCGTCGCCGACAATCATGTAAAATCGGGCGCCTTCCCGGGCCGACAGGTCACAGAAGGTTTCATAGGTTGTCTGGCCGAAGTAGATGTTGTGCCAGGCGCCGGGCGGCCTGTCGGGGAGGCCGTTGGCCGGGGTTTCGCTGGGTCTGATGCTGCGGCCGATAAAGACGCCGACATTGTTGCGTTTGAGAACCCGGAGGGTGTCCGTGGCGGGAAATTCATGGCTGACGAAGACCTTGCGCAGCGTCTGGGCGCCGCCGACCAGTTCCAGGGTTTCAACAAATCCGCGCAGTTCGGGCATGATCTGGCCGCCGCGATGCACGCCGGAAGTGATCGTGCCGCGCGCCACCTCGTAGACGATGCGGTTCTGGGCATTTTCATGCCACTCGTTTTCCTGCAGTTCGCGCTGGATGTCGATGCATTTGCTGCGGGTCAGGATGCGGCCGTAATTGCCCCGCTCCGTGTGCACCGAACTCAAGCTGTCGAACAGGGCGTCGCAGATATTAATGTCAAAAATAGAGGTGGCGTCGGCGAAATCAACGCCTTCCTGCATGATTTTGCGGGCCCGGCTGCCTGCCAGCAGTCTGGTGGCGACCTGCGCCGTGGCATGATCAGCAGGGTAAAGACGGAGCCGAACCTGCAGCTTATGGGGCGACACGGCCTGATCGCTGCCGTTGTAAAGTTCTACCTGCCGTGGGGTGGTAATGCCGCTGGTGCGGACCGCATCGAGCAGACGGGCGGCAAGATGAAAGACACCCGGTTCGTTCAGCATCCTTTCGATCAAGGCACTGTAAGGACCTAAGGAGATGCGGATCGCGCCGCACAGGAAATTCCCCGGCGCCAGCCAGTCGGGCAGACCGCCATGGGAAAGATACTGGATCAGGCCGAGTCCTTCCTTGCTCTCATACAGTACGATCTGGCTGTTCTGGCCGGCGGTGAGCAGGGTGTTGGAGAGCAGGTATCTGGTGTTTTCCAGGGGGATGGTGACAATGCCGTTCTCGTCAACGCTGGATTTGGGAGTCAGCAGGAGATGATGACTGGCTGCAGCCAGTTCGATTGCGTCACGGGAAAGGGGCGGTCCCATGGGGACAAAGAGCCTGCCGATGGTCAGCCGTCTGTTGCTGTCCACCATCGCCTTGATTTCGGCAAACATGGTGTCGGGGATATTGGGGTTGAGGGAAGTGAGATGGACCGGCAGATCAATGCGCTTGCGCCGGGTATCGATTTCCGGCATGCCGTCGCCGAAATCCACATCCAGCCCGATCTGGGAATGACCGCTTCTGCCGATCAGACTGCACCGTTCTTTCAAAAGTCCGGCGACCGTCAAATCGCTGATCACGCCGCGCAGCGTATCGCTCGTGGCTTCCAGCCGCATCCAGCCCGCCAGCCTCGGCACGCCGAGGTGTTCATCAATGGTCGGTTCCGTCTGCCGGTCAATCAGCAGATAACCGTCTTCCGTGAGCAGGGGGGGGCGTTTCATCTATTTATCTCCAGCAGTAAAATCACTAAGTCGTACGTAAGTTAAAGTGCCTAAAGTGCGCTAAAATACTTAAAGTTTGAGGTTTTATCTGATCAGAAAGCACCGAAACTAAGGGCGCTTCAAGTCGTTAAGATCCCGGCAAAGGTAGCATAAATACCCCGCCCGCACAACCATAGGCACGACAAACAGGTCGTTTGTGTTGCCTTGCAACAAAAAAATTCATATAAGTAATGTATCGGCTGGTTAAGCGATAAGAGAAAAAAATTTGCAGCTGCTCAGGTTGGTTAGACTTTTCGATTGTCGTCGGCCGGCAAAACGACAGAGGTCGGGCGCGAAAAGGCAATTATTCAAGATACCCCTGAGGCGACATATAAAATAAATATATGGAGGATCAGCAATGAAGACCTGCAGTTTGAATGATTTTATGGAAGAGCTGAAACCCTGGCTGGACAAAAACCATATCCGGAAAGCCGCCCGTGATGAAAATGGACATTTCATCGTCCATTTTGTGGATGGCATGAAAAATGTTTACCATATTGACGACTGCAATGACGCCCAGATCAAGGACATGATGAAAAAACTGAAAAGCAGGGGGATCACCGTGGAAGAGTAAGCCGTTGTAACAAAATAATATTGTCACCCGAATGTTAGAGACCCCATAAGGAGCCGTAACGAAATAATCAAAAATGAAGAGATTATTTTCGCAACGGCTTTTAAGCACGGACTGATCAACCTCTAGCAGAAACTGCGGTCGCTTAAGCGCCAAAAAAAATCGGACCTATTCCTGCGGGGTCCGATTTTTTTTATGCACTGCGGTGATGCCGGTTCGCCTCGGTTGTCCGGCGCAGTTTCACCCCCTGGCGGAACAAATTGCCCGGCAGGCAGGTCATTGGCAATAGCGTAACAAATTTGACGAGTTAGCTCCACACCTGGCAGGTATGTCCCTGGAATTTTTTTATGGCAAATGATTAAGTATTGACATTTTTTCTTGCGAAATATATTAGGCGACATATATGGTTTTATAACGTTATTTTCCGAGTCGGTTTTGACTCTGCATGACCACGTAACCAAAGAAAAAAATCAGGAGAAAGAGATGACCATAAAGATCCTTCCACTTGAAGAATCCGAAGAGCCTCCAGGCAGATATGTCCTTGAATGCTCTCCCTCCTTCGCGTCCGCCGTTCCGGCCCGATTTCCCGCCATCTCCCGCGCCAAAGCCTTCCGCACCCGATCCTTTCCCGACGCGTCAATCGTTGAATGGAATGACTGGCAATGGCAGCTCAAAAACCGGGTGACCACCGTTTCCCAGCTGGAAAAATTTGTCCGACTGACCGACAATGAGCGCCAGGCCCTGCAGCGTCACAGCTCCTGCCTGCCCTTTGCCATCACCCCTTATTACGCCAGCCTCATTTCCCCGGACAACCCGAAGGACCCTGTCCGCCGGGCGGTGGTGCCGGTGGTCAACGAGCTGATGGTGTCCAGCGGCGAGGCCCATGATCCGCTGGGCGAAGACAGCCACACCCCGGTTCCCGGCCTGGTGCACCGGTATCCGGACCGGGTCCTTTTTCTGGTCACCGATTATTGCTCCAACTACTGCCGTTACTGTACCCGCTCCCGCATGGTCGGCAAGTCGAAGAGAACCAAAGGCTTCAAGGAGCGCTGGGAAAAGGCCTTTGCCTATATCGAAAGCCATACCGAGGTGCGCGATGTGCTGCTGTCCGGCGGCGATCCCCTGACCCTGCCGGACGAGACCCTGGAATTCCTGCTGAAACGGCTGCGCAGCATCAAACATGTGGAGCTGATCCGCATCGGCACGAAAACCCCGGCCGTGCTGCCGCAGCGCATTACCACAGGGCTGACGAAAATGCTGCGCCGCTATCATCCGCTGTGGATCAGCATCCACGCCATGCATCCGGCGGAACAGACGCGGGAAATGAAAAGGGCCTGCGAGAAGCTGGCCGACGCCGGTATCCCGCTGGGCAGCCAGACCGTGCTGCTGGCCGGCATCAACGATGATGTGCAGACCATGAAAAGTCTGATGCAGGGACTGGTCCGCATGCGGGTCAAACCCTACTATCTCTACCAGTGCGATCCCATCATCGGCTCCGCCCACTTCCGCACCTCCGTGGCCAGGGGACTGGAAATCTACCAGGGACTCCGCGGCCACACCACAGGATATGCCGTACCCACCTACGTCATCGACGCCCCCGGCGGCGGCGGCAAGATCCCGCTGCTCCCCGAAACCGTTGTCGGCCGGGAAGGCACGGACCTGCTCCTCAAGAATTATGAGGGCAACGTGTACCACTACCCCGACACCCTCTGATACCTGATGGCTGCTTCCCTCTATTTTCCGGAGAACTGAATGAAATTTGGAATGACCTACGACCTGCGGGCCGACTATCTTGCCGCGGGCTACGGGGAGGAGGAAACCGCCGAGTTTGACCGCCCCGATACCATTGATGCCATTGAAACGGCGCTGCAGGGGCTTGGCCACGAAACCGTGCGCATCGGCAATATCCAGAGCCTGGTGCAACGGCTGGCGGCCGGCGAAAGATGGGACATGGTGTTCAATATCGCCGAAGGACTGTACGGCTTCGGCAGAGAAGCCGCCGTCCCGGCGCTGCTGGATGCCTATCGCATACCCTACACCTTTTCTGATCCGCTCATGCTGTCGGTCACCCTGCACAAGGCCATGGCCAAACATGTCATCCGCGATCTCGGCCTGCCGACCCCTGATTTTGCCGTGGTCCGCACGCCGCAGGACCTAGCCGGCATCAACCTGCCATATCCGCTCTTTGCCAAGCCGATTGCCGAAGGCACCGGCAAGGGTGTTACCGCCGCCTCAAAAATTGCCGCACATGACCAGCTTGAATCGATCTGCCGCGATCTGCTCGCCACCTACCGGCAGCCGGTGCTGATCGAAACGTTTCTGCCGGGCCGCGAGTTTACCGTGGGCATTGTCGGCAACGGCGCCAAGGCCAGATCCATCGGGATAATGGAGGTGGTGCTGCTGGAAAATTCCGATCCCGATGTCTACTCCTACCGCAATAAGGAAATCTGCGAAGAGGTGGTCGAATACCGCGCGGTTGACGATACCGAGGCCCGGGAGGCGGTGGAGCTGGCGCTCAAGGTCTGGCACGGGCTCGACTGCCGGGACTCGGGCCGGGTTGATCTGCGCTCCGACGCCAATGGCCGTCCCTCCTTTATCGAGATCAATCCCATTGCCGGTCTGCACCCGGAGCATTCGGATCTGTGCATCATCGCCGGCAAATTCGGCATGAGCTATCAGCAGCTCATCAGGGAAATTGTGGATGCCGCCATCAGTCGGATGAAAGATTGATCGAATGAACCACGGAGAGCACAGAGCCCACAGAGATAACAAGCTGTAATTAGAAAACATTTTCTCTGTGCTCTCAGCTGGGGGTTTCCCACCTCTCTCTGCCCTTTGACCGCGATCTTGATACGTTCCTGGCCGGGATCCGGCGGGAAAAGATAGATGCCGTGTTCAACCTGTGCGAGAGCGTTGACGACAATCCGCACCTTGGCGGCCATCCGGCCGCCGTCTTTGAGCTGCTCGGCCTGCCGTTTACCGGCTCCGGCTCGCTCGCCCTCATGCTGACCACCGACAAACTGCTGGCCAAGAGGCAGCTGGCCGCCGCCGGGCTGCTCACCCCGGCCTCTCTTACCTATGAGGGCGGTAGTGTCGGCGACCTGCCCGATATCCCCCTGCCGGCCATCATCAAGCCCCGGTTTGAGGATGCCAGCATCGGCATTGATCAGGAATCGGTCCTTTTCACGCCGCGGGAACTGCGGGAGAAACTGCCGGATTTTCATGCCCGTTACGGCTCGCTGCTGGTGGAGCAGTTTATCGACGGCCGGGAATTCAATATCTCCCTGTTCGGCTTTCCCGTCCCGCAGGTGCTGCCCATGGCGGAGATCGATTTTTCCGCCTTTCCCCAAGACCTGCACCGCATTGTCGGCTACCGGGCGAAATGGGATGAGGATGCCTTTGAATTTCACCATACGCCGCGATTTTTTCCCCAGGACCTGCCGGCACCCGCGGAAGCAAATCTCCGCCGGGTCGCCGTTGAGGCGTACCACCTGTTCATGCTGCGCGATTACGGCAGGATCGATGTGCGCATGGACAGCGCCGGCAATGTCTACGTGCTGGAGGCAAACGCCAATCCCTGTCTGAGTCCTGATGCCGGTTTTGTGGCGGCGGCGGCCCAGGGCGGGATGAATTACACCGCCATCGTTCAGCAATTCGTTCAATTCCTTTCCGCAAGGTCATAACCATGATCACCATCCGTCCTGCCGCTGCCCATGATCGGCAAAGCCTCTTTTCCCTGGTGGCCGGCATTCAAAATTTCAACCCGGAGGAGGTCGAGCTGGCCCGCGAGGTGATCGGCGACGCCCTGGCCTCGGAAAAAAACGGCTATCATCTGCTGGTGGCCGAGGACAGTGACGGCCGGCTGCCGGGCTTCATCTGCTACGGCCCCATCCCCATCTCCGATAAACGGTGGGATCTCTACTGGATTGCCGTGGAGCCCGGCCAGGCGAGGAGCGGCCTCGGCTCCCAACTGCTGCATGATATGGAAACCAGGCTCGGGCCAGGTACACGTGTTTATGTGGATACTTCCTCAACCGAAGGCTACACTGCGGCCCGCTCCTTTTACGAGCGGCACGGCTATCAGGTGGCCGGTGTTTTTCCTGATTTTTATCGCCAGGGGGATGACAAGATCGTCTACGTCAAGGATCTGTAACAACCGCGAACAGGGTGCCCATGGATAAAAATACCGCGCTGCACGTCCTGCAGATGTTGATCGAATACTTTGAAGCGGGCAACAAGGAAACCGATGCCGCTGCCAAGGCCATCATCGAATGGGATTGTGATTACAGTGAATACTGGGAGGAGAAAATGAGCCAGCACCGCCGGAGCGGGGACTGGACCGGCATCCGTTCGCCTGAGGCGGAGCTGATGGCTTTAGCCTTGCGGGATATACAAACCCTGCTGGAGAAGGGAAAGGATGAAGCCGTGCCGTGAAAAACTCATGACGACTTCATCCGCGCCCCGCATCTTCTGGATCCTGCAGAGGCGCATTGCCGGCGACGACGCGCTGCTGAGCCTGGCCCGCCATCGCCTCGAGCAGGCCGGGGCCGGGGCCGAATTCTACGCCAGGTCACCGGACGAACTGCGCCGGCTGTTGCGTTTCAGGCCAGGTCCCGAGGGTCCGGTCATCGTCCATCTGCCCCGCGACATCAATCTGCTGGCTGATGATTCGCGCCGGTTGATTGTCGATTTTGCCGGCCTTGCCGCCCGGGAAAAGATCTATGGCCTGGTTCTCCATGACCACCACCGGATGACCGGGCTTTTCTCGGACTATACCGGCGCTTTGCAGAAATTGAACACCGCCCTGGAACGCATTCACGGCGGGCCATTCCTCTTTGTCGAATATGCGGCCATGCTCGCCCCGCATTTTTTCTGCGATCTCCTGAAAAATGTGCGATCACTTGAAAAGATAAGCGCCTGTGTCGATATCGGCCATCTGGGCATCCGGCAGATAGGTGAAAGCTTCCGAAAAGTGCACAGAGAGATCGATATCCTGAGCCTTACTGCCCTTGATCCTCGTCTGCCCGGCCTTATCCATGATGTCGACCAGGCGGTCCGGTCGGTTCTGCCCGCCACCCTTGAGGTGGTCCAGGCCCTGGGCAGCCTCGGCAAACCGCTCCATTTTCATCTCCATGACGGCCATCCCCTGTCCACCTTCAGCCGCTTCGGCTTTTCCGATCACATCAGTTTTTTTGCAGAGATCCCCATCCCTATCACGTATCACGGCAAGGTCTCGCTGCCGCCCATGTACGGCATGAACGGCCTGGCGGCGGTGGTGCACGAAGCGCTTCATGTTCTTCGCCCCGGCCAGCTCACCTTCACCCTGGAGATTCATCCGCTGCCGGGGTATCTCCATTTAAGCGACGTGGGGCATCTGTTCCGGCACTGGCAAGACAAAACCAATGCCGAGCAGATGAATTACTGGCTGATGATCCTCCTGCAGCACCACAACGTTTTGCAGAGTATCTTTGCCGAAGCAGCGGTATCGTAAGCCCGCACAGGGTGGCTGCGGAGGAGGTACACTTGCCGCTCCTTGCGCCATGGCAAATATCTCAAACAATCTTTGTGGCTTACAGTGGCTGGCGAAAGCCGGTGGTGTAAACCGAAGATGGGAAATCTATATTTCGCCTGAAAGAAAAAGTTCGTAGTCAGTGGGGACGCAGCAAGAGACTCTGCCTCCCAGTTGATGGCCGACAAAATTCGCGCGGTCGGCATAATTGAGCAGCATGAACATCAGCTCCGGACCTCGCAAACTGCCGAGGCACCCTTTGGCGGCGCTGATCTCGTCCGCTGTAACCGCCACCAGCAGATCCTTCCTCCTGTCCAGGGCCTCGATCACGATATCAAGCCCCCAGTCGAGGCTGGCCAGGACATCCCTTTTCCGGCAGGGGTCGCCGGAATGGGCGGCCACATCAGGGAGCTTGGTGTGGACATGGATAAATTCATGCCCGTTGTCATTCAAGGCAAAACGGAGGCTTTCCCGCAGGTCGCGGCCCGGATCACCCGCGTCGCTCCGCTGCCGAAAATCCATGCCCAACTCATGGGCCAGCCCCCGGTATATCCCGCCGGCGGCCATGATCATCCCCCGCAGGCCATAGCGCTGCCAAAAGGGCTGCTGAGGAATGCGCCGCCCGCAGCGCTGGGTCACCAGAAAATTGGCCGCCGGGGCGTGGCCGACGTAGCGCCGGACATTGACCGGGTGGCTCTTCAGGACAGCCGCGCATTTCCCGAGAAAGGCGTTTAGACATCCGGCGGTTCGATTGGCGGCATCCAGCTCCCCGCGCCCGGGCACCGGGACCACTTTGGCAATGGCGCGCCCCGGGATGATGGGATCGGAATCCGAGACCAGGGGGGAAGCACCGCCCGATAAGATCAGGAGGGCGTCATTGCGGCCCGGCTTCCGGTGGAGGTTTACGGTAATGCCGTTTTCGGTAAAAGGGGTGAGGCTGGCCAGTTGCTCATACAAAATGTCCATATCCCCGGCCGCCTGGTGGAAAACCTCCGGCCCGTGCAGCAGCAGTGCCCGGTTTCCCTCCCATTTCACGGTGGAGAGATGCGCCATGGCCAGCACGTCGTGATCAGCAAATGGCGCGCCGCATCCACTTGCCTCAAGCAGGCCGCGGCCCGGGAAGGTCTCCATCTCGTAACCGAACAGAAGATGATGGGCGATTTCGCTGGGCAGGCACTGGCCCGCGGCGGCCGGGTGGTAGAGGCCGTTGCTGCCCAGGGCGGCAAGCTGGTTGAGGTTCGGGGTCCACGCCGCCTGCAGTGGCGTCTTATGGCCGAAAAAGTCATAGGTCCGGTCGCCCGCGCCATCCAGGAGGATCAGGATGATTTTCATATTTTCAAGGTCCGAAGGTCCGTCGGGATTGTCGGGTTGCGGTGATAAGGCTGTCTGGCTCGATCCATATTTCGTGCCGGTATGGTAGGTCGGGTTAGCTGGTGTATCGCGTAACCCGACGAATCGTCTTATCTCTCATCGTGGCATTTCCCTGAGCCGGGCCGGGATCCGCCATTCCTCCAGCAGCCTGGCCGCTGCCGGGGGCACCAGGTGCTGCCACGGCGCATTCGCCGCCATCAGCCGGCGGATCTCGCTGGAGGATAACCCCTTGGTCGCCGGTGTCTTGCGCCACAGAATCTCGGTCCGCAGGCCGAGGGCCGTAAACATGGATAATTTCTTCTCCCCCCAGGTGTCGTAGATGGTCAGAAAATAGGTGGCATCCGGCGGCACATAGAAGTGATAGAGTTCGGGAAAGTTGATGGGAAAGGGGACCACCATGAACTCCTCGCGCCTTACCCCGGCTTCGGTCAGGGCCGCGCGCACTAGCCTGGCGCGTTCGAAATAGGTAAGCGGGTTGTTTGCCCGCAGGCTCCGCTGCGCGTCGGCCTCGTCCGCGGCGGTTAGCCCCGGGTCCGGATTGGTGATGCCGACATAGAGGAAATCGCACCGGGCCTTGCCGGCCAGCAGATATTTCAGATGGTCATGGTGCAGCACCTGAAAGCGGCCGTGAATCACGCCTGTCTTGGCCATATCCCCTCACTTCTATTGCACAAAATCTTTCCCTTCCCAATCGCGGATTACTTAAAAAAAAATCAGATACAGATAAATCGATAGTTCATCGCAATAATCATGTCAAGGTTACCCCTTACTACTTCCCCGCTCAAGTAGGGCCAGGCTGGATGAGGTTGGCGATCAATCCTGAAGAGCGTAGCCTTTCGCAGGTTATCCTCACGACAGGCGATTGCGGTAGTCCTCATAGCCGAATTCGCGGACGATTTCCACGGTATCCGTCTCAGGCTCGTAAAGGACGATGGATGGCAGCCGTACGCCGTTGAAGGTGGTGGTCTTGACCATGGTGTAGTGGCTCATGTCCTCGATGATCAGCCGGTCGCCCACCCGCAGGGGCCGGGCAAAGGAGTAAAGCCCCAGCACATCGCCGGCCAGGCAGGATACCCCGCCCAGGCGGTAGGTGTGAGCCAGCTCCCCCGGGCCGCCTGCACCGCGGATGTCGGGCCGATAGGGCATCTCCAGCACATCCGGCATATGACAGGTGACCGAGGTGTCGAGAATGGCGATGGGTCCGTCGTTTTCCACGATATCAAGCACCGTGGTGATGAGCGCGCCGGTATGGATGGCGATCGCCTCCCCCGGTTCCAGGTACACGGTCAGATCATATTTCTGCCGGAAATGATTCACCACCTCGCAGAGCAGATCAAGATCATAATCAGGCTTGGTGATGTGATGGCCGCCGCCCAGGTTGAGCCACTGCATGGCGGGCAGGATGTCCTTGAACTGGGATTCGAAGGCTGCGGCGGTGCGGGCCAGGGCGTCCGCCCCCTTTTCGCACAGGGTGTGGAAATGCAGGCCGCTGATGCCGGTTAAAGATTTGCCGCTGAACTGCTCCCGGCGAATGCCGAGCCGTGAGCCCGGTGCGCAGGGGTCATAAAGGGCCACCTCGGTTTCCGAGTGGCGGGGATTGACCCGCAGCCCGAACTGCGGCGGGGCGGGACAGCCGGCAATGAGCGGCTGAAAGCGCTCCCACTGGCTGAAACTGTTGAAGACGATATGGTCGCACAGGCTGAGCAGTTCGCGCAGATCGGCCTCGCTGTAGGCCGGGCCGTGGCCATGCACCTCACCCCGGAACTCCTCGCGGCCGAGCCGCGCCTCATGGGGGGAGCTGGCGCAGACGCCCTTGAGATACCCGCGGATCAGCGGGAAGACCCGGAACATGGCAAAGCCCTTCAGCGCCAGCAGAATATGGCAACCGCAGCGCTGCTGCACGCTGTCAAGAATCCGCAGATTGCGCGTCAGCGCCCCCTGGTCCACCACATAGGCCGGACTGGGCACCCGCCTGGGGTCGAAATCTACAAGATAACTTCGGTCCATGGCAGGCCGTGCAGGTTCA